>JAYKJC010000418.1:0-3219 GCA_035285885.1 Leptolyngbyaceae cyanobacterium
CCACATCCAGATGTTGCAGCTCATGATGGATCTGCTTCCAAACCATGGAGAACAAGTACTCGCCTTGAACGGGCGATCGCACATCTTTCTGAATCAGCGTGTAGATATCCGCGCTATATCGACAAAAAAGCGCCACAAAATACTTTCCCTGTGTGGGGTGCATCTGGAAAAGCGACACCAGTTCCTGATCCGTTTTCTCGGATAAGGCCGTGACTAGGAGGTGCTGACATTCAGGAAATTGTGGAACTTGCACGATACATCTCTTTTAAGCGGGCGATCGCACGACCGAACTGTCCCACACTATACGTGATCGACTCCATTGTTTGCCTGCTTTCAAAAGAAAAATTGGTAGTTCTATACGAACTGAGACGATATACAACTTGGCAAAATCCTCAAAGCCTTCATTCCTTCGTGAATTTTGCCAAGTTGTGACGATAGAGTGTTTGAACAAAAGAGTGTTTGGATAAAAATGGGTCGAGCAAACCCTAGGTGGAGCTAATACAGAAGATAGAAGTTACTCATAAGACACTCAAACCCTTCTGAACCATGCAAGACTATACTAGTCAGTGATCGATTCGATCACTTCCTGAATCATCTGGCGACAGATGTTTGTGATGATAGCTAATGAGTGGAACGCATGAATGCAGGAATTGACCTCCAAGCCAGTTTTGTTGACGTTTTGACGCAGCTTGGACTGCCTACAGGATTTTCGAAAGCACTTTGGATGCCATTTCCAATGCTGTTGATGTTGATTGGGGCCACCGTTGGTGTCCTCGTAACGACATGGCTCGAACGAAAAGTATCTGCTGCTGTCCAACAGCGAATTGGCCCCGAGTATGCGGGAGCCTTTGGAACACTGATTCCAGTGGCAGATGGTCTTAAGCTATTGACGAAAGAAGACATTCTCCCGGCAAAGGCTGATCCCATTCTCTACACGATGGGCCCCGTCTTAGTCGTTGTCCCTATCTTCCTGTCATACCTGATCGTTCCATTTGGTCAAAATATTCGCATCACTGACCTCGGCGTCGGCATTTTCCTATGGATTGCGCTGTCGAGCATTGCGCCCATTGGTCTGCTGATGTCTGGGTATTCATCTAACAATAAGTACTCCCTTTTAGGAGGATTGAGAGCAGCTGCTCAATCCATTAGCTACGAATTGCCTTTGGCCTTGGCTGTGCTTGCAATTGTGATGATGTCTAACTCACTGAGCACAATTGACATCGTTAATCAGCAGTCTGAATACGGCATTTTGAGCTGGAATGTGTGGCGTCAGCCCGTGGGCTTCATTATTTTCTGGATTGCAGCCCTTGCCGAATGCGAGCGTCTGCCCTTTGACCTGCCAGAGGCGGAAGAGGAATTGGTCGCAGGCTACCAAACCGAGTATGCCGGAATGAGGTTTGCTCTGTTTTATCTGGGGTCATACGTTAACTTGGTGCTGTCTGCCTTGTTTGTCTCCGTACTGTATCTGGGGGGCTGGAGCTTTCCGATTCCGGTCGAAATGATTGCGGATTGGATCGGCGTCAGTGAAACGACCTCTTGGCTTCAGGTTCTCACAGGGACACTGGGCATTGTGATGACCATTTTCAAGGCGTATCTCCTGGTATTTTTGGCGGTCTTGCTCCGATGGACGGTACCCCGTGTGCGTATCGATCAGCTGCTCGACCTGGGGTGGAAGTTCCTGTTGCCTGTTGCGTTAGCCAATCTTCTGATTACGGCAGCGCTAAAGCTCTCGTTCCCCGCTGCCTTTGGAGGTTAGATGGTCGTTGAGAGGGAGGGCGATCGCCTTCCATCCCAACCCTTCCATACCAAGCCTTCTAGCCAAGATAGTGCCCAAAATAAAGCGAATTGACCATATTTAGATGTTGTACTCCTGGAAAGAATCTAAATCACCATGCTTAACTTCCTAAAACAAGTTAGCGATTACACTAAAGGGGCAGTTGAGGCTGCTCGCTACATCGGTCAAGGACTGGCGGTGACGTTTGACCATATGCAGCGTCGTCCGGTCACGGTTCAGTATCCGTATGAAAAGCTCATCCCATCTGAGCGTTATCGCGGGCGAATTCACTTTGAGTTTGATAAGTGTATTTCTTGCGAAGTATGCGTTCGCGTGTGCCCAATCAATTTGCCCGTTGTCGATTGGGAATTTAATAAGGAAACGAAGAAGAAGAACCTCAAGCACTACAGCATCGACTTCGGTGTCTGCATCTTCTGCGGAAACTGTGTTGAGTACTGCCCCACCAACTGTTTGTCGATGACAGAGGAATACGAACTTGCGGCCTATGATCGGCATGAGCTGAATTATGATAATGTCGCCCTGGGTCGGCTTCCTTATAAGGTGACTCAAGATCCCATGGTGAGTCCCATGCGAGAGCTGGGCTATCTGCCCAAGGGAGTGATGGATCCTCATAATTTACCAAAAGGGTCCCAACGGGCTGGGAAACTTCCCTCCGAAATTCTCAAAGAAATTGAGCAAGACAAAAGCCAGAGCCAAGAAGCAGAGGCAGACCCTGCACAAGCAAAGTGAGGAGTAAAACGTGAATTTAGCGGATGGCGTTCAGATTGTTTCACTAGGCATCTTAGGAGCCATGATGATTGGCACAGCCCTGGGGGTTGTGTTGCTTGCGAATATCGTCTACTCGGCTTTTCTATTAGGAGCCGTTTTTATCAGCCTTTCTGGCATGTACGTGCTTCTCAATGCAGGGTTTGTCGCAGCAGCGCAAATTCTCATTTATGTAGGGGCGGTAAACGTGCTGATTCTATTTGGAATCATGCTGGTGAATAAGCGAGAAACATTTGTGACGGTTTCCAAGGCTTGGCTCAGTCGGTTGGTGACTGCCGTTGTGTGTGTGGGCCTGTTTGCGCTCCTGGGAACGATGATTCTCAACACTCCCTGGGCCTTATCAAGTGAGGTGGCGATTGGAGATGCGGCCACCCTGGAAATTGGCAAACATTTGTTTAGCGATTTTCTTTTGCCGTTTGAGGTTGCCTCTGTGCTTCTGCTCATGGCGTTGCTGGGTGCGATTGTTCTCGCCCGTCGTGAGTTCTTCCCTGATGAAGATATCTCTGATCAGCTGTCCCCTGGTCGTTTGACTCTGCCAGAAAGACAGCGTGAGTTGGCGGCAGCAGCGGGCGATCGCCCATCGTCTACTCCATAGGTTCACTCCGTCAGTCCACTTCATCATCGGTCTCCCCCTTGTCAACTCGAGCAATCCCCATCCA
>JAYKJC010000419.1:0-7264 GCA_035285885.1 Leptolyngbyaceae cyanobacterium
GTCAACCAGTAGGTCACGGGCGTGAAGAGGACTTCGACGCCGCACTTAAAGATGTAATTCGAGAGAATAATTGTGGCCAGCAGTGAATTAGGCAGGACACCCAAAAAGGCGATCGCCACAAACAGCACCGTATCAATGCCTTGACCAACCAGCGTCGAGCCGATCGTTCGCAACCACAGCCATCGCCCCTGAGTCATCACCTTGAGCTTGGCGAGAATGACCGCATTGACGAACTCTCCAGCCACATAGGCAATCAGACTCGCAACGACAATGCGGGGCGTCAGCCCCAAAACGGCATCATAGGCATCCTGGTACGGCCAGTCTGCCGCAGGTGGCAACGCCCCCACGATGATGAGTGTGACGGACAGCAATAAGGCCGAAATGAAGCCCAGCCAAATGACCTTGCGCGATCGCCCATAGCCGTAGACTTCGGTCAAAACATCGCCAAAAATATAGCTCAGGGGAAATAGCAGCGTTCCGCCATCGAAAGTAAACACCCCAAAGTCAAGAATTTTGGTCGAGGTGATGTTGGAAATGAGGAGAACCGCGACAAAGAGGGCGGTGATGGTGTCCAGATGACGAAATGCCTTTGGATGGTTCATAGGATCAGGAAGGGGGGGTGTCTAGAATAGTTTAGCTAAGCAGGCTCACGATTGTACCCGGTTTTTAGCGGCCTGTTGAAACAGCGCACAATATTCCTGATGTCCCCCCGGAAACACAACGTTTAAGCGCAACGGATCGGTCGTATCTTTCGGATCACCCGGCCCTTCAACAACTTTTTGGAGAGAATGTCCCTCTTCGTCCGTCACCGTCTCGATGCGAAGTGGTTTTCGATTCAGCACTTCTCCCCCGCTGCTGTCAATGTAGACAACAATGTTGCCCAGATTCATGGCTTGACCAATATCTTGAATCAGTTGGAGAAAATTGCGATCGCTCCCCCCCCGACGTGCAATGGTTTTCCCGTCTGCTTCTTGGACGGTGCTGTTCACCGTATCCCCCACGCCAATCATCAGCGGCATTTCGTCTGGAGAAAAATGATCCAGCACCAGTTGCAGCAGCGCCTCATGGGATTTAGGCGCACTGCGGGCATTAAAGTCAGCCCCCAACGGATAGCGTCCCGTCCGCTGATGAACATAGTGGTTGAGAATCGCCAGTACCCCCGCCTCTTTCACGGCTCCCCTTAACATGAACTGAAAATCGGTCGTGCCTGAATCGTTGTCTGTCACAGGTCGCAAAATCTCAAGCCCATCCACGTCGCGCCCCAGGTTCGGAGCATAGTGGACGAAGAAAGAGTCGGCCATTCCCTGCTGAGCCGCCTCAGCAAGTAATTCGGTCATCAGGTTGGCGATCGCCTGCTGAAGCTCTCCATACAGAGAAGGATGAGACGCCAACTCGTCATAAAACACATTTAAATTGGCTGTTGGAGACGCCGCATTGTCCAGCGTGGCGGTGTCAATGCAGCTCTGAAGGTTCTCCGCACGCATCACCTCGGGGTGTTGACTAAAAAAATCGGGGCTGAAAAACTCAGTGAGTCGCTGCTGAATGCGCTGGGGCACAGTGGCCAGAAATTCTAGCTCCTGCTCTAACACTCCCGGATAGGCCAACGAACCAAACGCATCCTGCCACTGGACACCCCCTGCGGCCAACCCCGGCAAATAGTACCCGCCTTGTTGGGCGATCGCCGCTCCCTCCAGCGCCTTCTCTACAATACGGTTGACCCCCCGCCGACCCACATGCTCGCCATTCGTCAATACATAAAAGTGAGGCGCAAACGACTGAACAGCCTTGATATAGCTCACATCCATCACACGCGTCAGAGGGTCTTTCACCAGGCCCATGCACACACCGTCCAGGTCTTGGATGATCAGCACGTCAGAAGTTTGACTCAAGACTCGAAGCAATTCGTCATGTCGTAGTGAAAAGGTTTCCTGATGGAGCGTAGATGAGAAGGATGATGGCATAGTCATGACGGTGATACAAATAGCAGCACTTAACACGGCACCACTCTATCATCTGCTGATGGGTGGCCAATGTTTCGCTGGTGTCAGCTCGATTAGGACATCGATAGTTGTTCGGGCGCACGCGCCGCCACATCACTGTCCTTGGCTGTAGCTGTAGCCACAGACTGTAGGCATCCTTTAGTCCCGCTATGGAGTCATCTCGCTGCGTGACCCTGGTAATTTAAAGGAGTTGTGTTAGAACTATCGCTACATCAATTCTTGGAACGATCGGCATGAAAAAGAGACTACTCCTGGTCAGCGCACTGTTATTCCCGATGCTGGCCCTACCTCAGCAAGCATGGGCAGATGAGAGGTGGACGACGGAAGAATATGACGTGATTTATCACGAAGACCGTAACCAGACCGCGATCTGGCACTATGGCGATGATGGGGTTATCTTCATTGACGGACTAGCAGGCGTGTATACCGATCGCGGTTCTTACAGCGGCTATTGGGTGCAGGAAACGTCGTCAATGCGATGCGACACCTATCGAGAGGGGGCGGATGGCGAGCCCACCTACCATTGGGGGCGCTTCGAGATTACGTTTATCGACCCAGATTTTCCGTCTCGATGGCAAGCCGATATTGGGCTGTGCGATCGCCCTCCCTTCATCACCCTCAACGGCACACCCGTTACGGCGACTGATCCTTAGCGGCATACTGAAGCACGGTGCCGAGTCGCTGTGCCTCGGGCTGATTTTCATATCGGGTCAACATCAGCGATCGCAACGGATCGAGCAACGGCTGAGCGATTTTCAAGAACGGGGTGATGGCTGGAAAGGCTTTGGTCAGTTCTGTTTGCGCTAACTCCCATTCCACAAAGAGATACCCATCATTCTGATCATTGAGGGTGGCGATCGCCCCTTGAAACCGTTCGTCAGTCGATACATTCGCCTCTGTGAATAGCAAGGCTTTGCCCATGGCGTTGACGGAGGTTGCAAACACCTCATCATCATCAGGTTCAGCGTGGATGCCAGAGACCGTTGTTTTGAGGCTGACCGGGTTGGCTGAATCATCGGGATGCAACTCAGCCATCAGCTCAGTCCAGACCGTCGTCTGGTGGGTGTCAATCTGCAAAGCATCAACATTCAATCCTCGCTCTTGTGCTGCGGAGTCAAGAGCTGCGACAGCCGTTTGAGTCTTGGCTGCTGCTGGAATGACGAAAACCCAGTCGGCATCGTCTTTTGAGGAAGATGCTGGTGAGGCTTGTTCGGCAGGAACTCGGGCGATCGCATATTCCCCAGTGGCCCAATCAAGAGGCTCTGATTCACCGCCGAGGGGCAATTGAGCCTGACGGTTGGCAATGGCTGCGGTGATGCGTTGAGCCAGTGGATTGCCATGAGTCGCGAACTGGTTGAGCATTTCTGTGGCTTCGCTTAACGCATGTCCAGCGAGAAAAAATGAGCTATCCGCAGGAATGTAGGTGAGATTAGCAAGGGTTGTGAGAGGCTGCGGCGTATGGGAAGCAAAGGCGTTTCCCTGGGTCGGAGTCAACATGGTGTCGGCCAATAGACCACCAGGGGCGATCGCCACATTCGTTGCCACAATTTCAATCGCTTGTGAGGCAGGAATGTCCCGTTGATCCAATGCCTGATCCAACACCCCTTTCTCCGCATTGGCGATCGCTGGAGGATTCAGACTTTCAGCGTCCGCTTGAATTTCTTGCTCAATGGGAGCCGTCCCATCAACCGCTTCGTCTTCATCCAGATGATATAGTGCCCACCACGACTGAGCTTCGGGTACATTGACCCAAACTAGCGCCACTCGTTCCGCAGGCAGTTGACTCAGCACGCTGTTATACAGAACACTGCTACCCAGACTTCGCTGATTCGCCTGGAGGGTATTGACGGCATTGCGCAATACGTTCGGACTATTCGAAAAGAGAACATAGTGCTGACCAATTTGAGCGGTCGCCACCAAGGGCGAGTCTGTCGTCGCCACCCCCGCATCCGAAAATGCATCCGGAAACCGGATGGCAACCCCTGAATACTCTTCAACCATCAGTTCTCCAATGCGCGATTGCCGTCGCCAGAGTTGCTGTAGGGCAGAATCCGCTTTCTCAGCATCCCCGATCGAAACACCCAGCAGATACCCTGGAGTCGCCCCATTATCCAGATTACGGTCAACATCCCAACTGGTGAGTGCGAGGGTGAGTTCATCTCCCGCCCATGAAGCAAGATCAGCGTCGTAGTCCAGTCCAATCGATGTGTTGATCTGACGTTTGAGCTGAGTGATGTCTTGCTGAACCTGTCGGCGTTGGTTTGGAGGAATTGAACCTAAGCCCGCTTGTTCAAGCCGCTGGAGATTCACCACTGTCGAGACCATAAAGGGTGTGTCTTGAGGCACGAGCAGGGCCGTCTCAGGCAAAGCCGATACATTGGTGATCGGTGCCCCCGATGTTGGAGAATTCCGAATCCAGACTGCAATACTGATGGCTCCAACAAGAACGACAGCAACAACGGCAAGCAGGATGTTGCGCAGGGAAACTCGTTTCATTCAGAAAACCTCGTTGAAGAAACCCGATGGGGCGATCGCACTACTTAGTGTATGACTTAGCTGTTACCCACACCTTAAAACAATCCCTAAAACACCCATGCGTCCGCTGCCACCTACAAAAATGCATCAGACATAGAGGACTTGCGTAAGTCCTGAAGTTATGAAGTTCTATTTACTGAACCCGCAAATTCCCGGAACAAAATGCTTGAAATAACGCTCGACGCTCTATATTTCGGATTGTAAATCCGGAAGAACACACAAAGGTATTACCAAAAATCACATGAACTTGATCTGATCTTGATAAAGTCACGCTAATATGGAATCAAAGCATAGGGAATTGCCACTTCAGAAAATTGGGTGCACTGAGGGGTTTCTCTGATTTGATACTGGACTTTTAACCCTTTCTCACCTGTGAGCTAAGGGTTTTTTATTTGCAAACCTGAACTGTCATCGCCGGAACTGCAATGACTGAAACTGGCATGGCTGAGGCTGGCACGACGGAGAATCTCGGAACCCGTCCAAATGATGATTTTGTGTCCGTTGTCTTTACAGATATCTTTACAGAACCTGCCCAACCACAGAGGCTCATAGAAATTAAGTTATCCACCCACTCGATGAATGGGTATAGCGCTGAATCTAAAGATAAAGGAAACAGTATAGGGCGAGTTGTCGCCTTAATTGGCTCAATCGTCCTTCCAGTATGGCTTCTGGGGAAACTCGCAATATATAGAGCTACATTAACAAGCTAGGTCAAATTGTTTGGTTGTCGGTAATATAAGGACAATTCTTGCATTTGCTTTTTCTCATGCAATCGAGAAAGCGTGCCGGATATGCATGGCCGAGGCTCGTTGTCAGCGCAGGCATTGGTACCCGTTGATAGTCAGGTGATACGTTAATTGTATGAATGATCTCAGAAAGTGGTATCAAGTCCTTGAGCTAGAGCCTGGTGTCTCCATGGAGGAAATTAACCAGGCATATAAAGACCTGGTTTTCATCTGGCATCCCGATCGAATTCCAAAGGACAATGAGCGCCTGCAACAGAAGGCTCAAGACAAGTTGAAGCAGCTCAACCAGGCCAGAGACCACCTCAGAGCTGCCAAACGGGATGGTCGAAGTCGGTTTAGCTCGTTCCGGCGCTCTAGCCACTCGCGGGCATCCTCCTATCGGAAGTCGGCTACTCGCTCAACTGAAGATTCAAGCACGACATCTCAAACTTATCGGGATCGGCGATCGCCCTCCTACACCTCTTCCTACCGATCTCAGCAGTCTGAAGCAAAGACCGAAGACCCCAAACGATATCGCTATCAACCCCCAAAGCGCCCAGGGTTTAACGATTCCGATTCAACCTCATCAAGCTCGAATTCTTCTTCATCAAGCTCGAATTCTTCCTCTAGCTCATCATCGGGTCAGACCTACCGGGACTCGAATGGCGTATCGCGCTCCCAGCCAGCAACCAGTAGACCCTACAGCGCATCTTCCTCACGTACAGCGGCCTCCGAAGCGTCCTCCAGAACGACATCCAGTCACCCAGTACCCCCCGCAGCAGAGTCCACCCCCTCCGTTTCTGACAACGGTAGCAATGGAAACGGACACTCATCCTCCAGCGCTTCGTCCAACTCTTCAACATCATCCGTCGGTTTTCGTGCGTCTTCCCGCTATCAGTCGGCGTACTACAGCCGCACTTCCCCAACGAATGACCCCGTTTATCCTCAAACCCCAATCTCAAACACGAACGCTCACTCTGATTTGAGTGGGGTGGATTGGAGTGGACGAAACCTGAGCGAGAAGGATTTCTCGAATCGTAATCTCAGTTCTGCCAACTTGAGCTACGCGGATCTGAGCGATACCTTTCTGCACAGAGTTAATTTCAACCGTGCCAACCTGAACCATGCAAATCTATTTCGAGCCAATTTGCTCCAGGCTAACCTGAGCCATGCCAATCTCCGAAATGCAAACCTCATCGGTGCAGATTTGAGCGGCGCAGATCTGAGCGGCGCAGACCTGAGCGGCGCTCGGGTGGGGGTTCCTGGCAAAATTATGGTAAAACTGACGGGAACAAATCTTAGAGGTGCCATCATGCCCGATGGCACCATTCATGAATAAAAATTCTTCATTCCAATGGCGGATTCACCCTCATTTCAATCCATTGCATCCATGAGCGTTCATGAGTTTGCAGAACGCCAGCGTATTACGGTTGCCCCTCTGCAACTGATTGATGTCCGTGAACTCGAGGAAATCGAACTTGCGAAACTCGATGGGTTTCTTCACTTACCCTTGAGTCAATTTGGTGAGTGGTCGATTCATATTGCCGATTCTCTCAACCCAGATACAGAAACGGTTGTCATGTGCCACCATGGCATCCGCTCAGCACAGATGTGTGCATGGCTGATGCAGCAAGGGTTCTCGAACGTCAAAAATCTGTCTGGAGGAATTGATGCCTACTCGGTCTCCATTGACCCCCAAGTTCCTCGATACTAAGGCAGAAGGTAGAAGGCAGAAGGTAGAAGGCAGAAGGCAGAAGGCAGAAGACAGAAGGCAGAAGACAGAAGACAGAAGACAGAAGGCAGAAGACAGAAGATAGAAGATAGAAGATAGAAGATAGAAGATAGAAGATAGAAGATAGAAGATAGAAGACAGAAGAGAAATTCTCGATTCGTGAGTCAGGAAAAACTACAGTTCCTAGATGAAAAGCTGATTAACTCGTAGTGAGAGTTACGACGCTTACATCACGGAATCAGCTACAGTAGACATAGTTTTTTAATATTTCG
>JAYKJC010000420.1:0-12316 GCA_035285885.1 Leptolyngbyaceae cyanobacterium
TGACTGGGGCGGTTCACAGAACGTTGAATGTACTGTGAATAGTGGGAGGGCTGGGTTTGAGAAGACGGTGAGCTGGATGTGGAGGCGGTAGATTCGGGCGATCGCCCTGTGCAGGAGTAGAGCGTGAGCAACGGCAAAAAGAGGGCGATCGCCCCCACCCCATACTTCACACTAAACGGGTTCGCGTTCAACCAAGACCAGGTTTTCAGTGAATTGTTCAAACGTGTCGTCATGGCTGATCACAAACAGTTGTTGGAAGCTTTTGATGTTGGCGATCGCCTCGGCAAGGCTGGCCCGTCGGGGGCGATCCATGTTGGTGGTGGGTTCATCAAAAAAGGCAATGTCGATGTCGGCCAGGACGCGCAACAGAGCGAGCCGAACAGCCAGCGCCGCACACATTTGTTCACCGCCTGACAAGTTTACAAACCGCCGCTGATGAGCGCCTTCTTGAACCAGAATTTCGTAGTTTCTCGACCAAGTGAGCGCCACATTCTGCCGATTGAGCAGTTCTCGAAAAAGCCGATCGGCCTCGCGAGACACCGTTAAGACATAGCGTTCGGTGATTCGAGGCCCTGCATCCTTGTACACCTTACGAGCAAAGTTCACAAACCGCTTCACCTGTTCGTTTGATTTCAATTCACGCTGCGTGCGATCGCGCTTTTCTTGAGTTTCTTGCAGAGCGGTGAGTCGAGCATCATAATCCGCCAGTCGCTTCTGTTGTTCTGGCAGGCTTCCACGAATCTGATCGGCACGGCTACGAACGTCACCATAGGTCTTTTCGAGCTGTGACCAGGCATCGGGATCATAGTCTTGAGAAGCTTGGTCGTAGTCTTGCTGGAGGCGATCGCGCGTTTGCGTAAGCGTTTCCAACTCCCCGGTCAGAGTCGCCAGTACAGCCTCGATGGCACACAGCTGGGCAGCTAGGGGCTGATGTTGGAGAAATAGCTGATAGCTGGATTGGTGCTGTTGGCGCTGCTGCTGTGCCGCTTCAATCTGCTCATCCAGGGTGGCAAATTGCTGGAGTTCTTCATCGAGCTGGGCGATCGCCAATTGCCGATTCTCATAGTCTTTGTGTTGCTGGGCGTAGGACGCTTCAAGGGCTGCTTGTTTCGAGAGATCCTTCGCTAGAACCCGACACTGCCCACGGGGATCATTGAGGCCACGCAGGTTTTCAGTGACCTCAGCCAGTTTTTGAGTGACGCTGGGTTCTTTCTCAATTTCAGCGCTTAAATCCTTTATTTTTGTCTGAAATTGTTCAGCTTCGGTTTGAATGGCGTGCTGTCGCGTTTGCTTCTCAGCCAGCGTCTGCACCTCGGCCTGAGCCCGATATGCCTGACCGAGCTGTTTTTTCACAGAAGCCAGCTCAGTTTTCAAGGCGGGTGCAGACACCTGGGTGGTCACATCGCTGAGAATCGTGTTGATTTCCGTCAGGAGTTCGGTGTTGAGTGAAACGCCTGATTCTAAGGTGCGGCGCAGTTGCTCGACGGTGTCCGAGGGGAGCCCTACCGGAGATGCCTGGAGTTCGTCTAAGCGAGACAGACTGGAGCGGACATCCTGCTGGAGGCGATCGCACTGCTGGTGTCCGTTCGTGACGAGTTGACGGAGTTCGTGCTCAAACTGTTGGGCCGCATCCACTCGACTGATCTGGAGTTGGAGGCGATCGCGCTGGTGTTCCAGTACTGGAATCTTCTCAACATCCGACTCAAGGGCTTGAATCCGCCGAATTTCTTGCGCTAAATTCTTCCACTCCCCCCGATAAAGATTGACCTGCTGCTCTAGATTGCAACGCTCGATGTCGCACCGCTTCAAGGTTTCAAGGGTCTGTTGCACCTCAGCCTGCTGCCGTTCAAGCGCCTCTTGCTGCTGCACAAAGGGCGTCAACCGATCCAGTTCGTGCTGAGAACGCTTCAGAGCCTCAAGCTGAGAGGCGAGAGTCGCAAGGGAGACCTGGAGCGACGACTGGTCTTTCTGCTGTTTGTCTCGCTCTTTCAAAACCGTTCGATGGCGCTTTCCCTGATCCTCTAACGCTCTAAGTACTGTCTCTGTTGCCATGTAGCGGTCATGGCCCTCTTGATGAACCTGACAGATGTGAACCGCTTCTTTAGCCTGAGTCACCGAGGTTTGCTGCCCCCCCAATTCTCGCTGCTTTGCATCAATTGCCATCTGAACCTGTGAGAGTTCTTGAGCCAGAGCCTGGACATGCTGCGCCCTGGCAGAAAGCTGATCCTTTTGAGCTTGAAGCGATGCAAGCTCAGCATCCAGGGTTTTCAGCGTTATCTGATTTTCATTGATGACCTGGAGAATGCGATCGCGCTCCTGCTGAATGGCGGGCTGTTCTGCCAGGAGAGAATCATAGTGCTCGATTTCCCGCTTAAGCCCATCAACGATTCCGTCGCTATATTTTTTGAGCGAAGCGAGTTGGGTGTAGACGCGCTTAAATTCTTCGACTTTGAGAATGGAGTCAAACACCTGCTTGCGCTTTTCTGCGGACTGCAAAAAGTCGGCGGTGAACGTGCCCTGGGGCACCCCGATGGTGTTGGAAAAGAGCCGCGCCAGATCCGTTCCGGGAGCGACCCCCATCTGCTGCCGTAACCAGGGCAACACGTCTTCGTCGATGCGGGTGTAGGGCAGGCGATGATCCAGTTGCGGATCGTAGATCATGTAGCCTTTGCTGGTGCAGCGCTGCACGTCGTAGGTGCGTCCGTCTCGATTTGAGATAAAACTTACGGTGACCTGGGCACTGCCTTCCCCGTTGCAGATCAGATCTTCCTTACGGTAGTCCCCTCGATAGTTAAACAGCGTCCAGGCGATCGCCTCTAAAATGCTGGTTTTCCCGGCACCATTTTCTCCACAGATCGCATTCGTGCCCAGTTGAAACAGGAAGTGGCGATCGCGATGAGACTTGAAGTTTTTTAGAGTGACAGAGAGAATTTGCATACACCAGTAGGTCTAAAATCACAGTTGCGTTGCGACGCTTCATTATCGGTTATAGTACAGGTGTTTTGAGCGGATGACTATCCGCCCATCATAACGGTCATTGCAAATTCCTTCATCGTGGATAATGTCTGGTCTGTTTACATGATTCGGTGTGGCGATCGCTCCCTCTACACAGGCATCTCCAATAATGTCGAGCAGCGCTTTGCTGTTCACCAATCCGGTAGCCCCAAAAGCGCGAAGTATCTGCGTTCTCGTCATCCTTTACAACTGGTGTATCAGGCTGAAATCGGCTCTCGGTCTGAGGCTAGTCGGGTTGAGTTGTTGATTAAACGGCTGCCCAAGCAGACGAAAGAGGCGCTAGTTATGGGCACAATTCTTCTCGCTGATATTGTGTGCCTCACAAAGGTCGAAGTTACTGATACGACTCAGGCATGAATGATTCAATTCAATCCCATTACATTCAGCTATAGGGCTGTTTTTAGCGGTGATCGGATTGCAACAATCGGATTAAAACTGAGCCAATAGACCCACGAGGATAAAGACAATTCCAATTGAAATCATGAATGCTGGAATAAACATAGAATCTCTAACGAGGGCACTTTTACTGGGGTTCCGAGGATCATAAATCACCTCAACGATCGCCCCTTGCCTGTAGCGTTTGACCAGCTGAGGCGCATTTCCCACACTGCCACCACTGACGTTAAAGCGATCGCCCACATACTGGACACCTTTTACCGTGTATTGGTACCTGACCGTGAGGAAATCTTCGTCGATTCCCGTCACCTGACTGTCTATGATTGTTCCTTTTGTGGTGTGCCACCGCTGGGTTTGCCTGTTTTGCTCGAAAATTCTGATCCCCGCGATCACCGCTGCAAGCCCCAACAGAAAGAAGACAATACGAGCAAAGCCTGGCATGGTTAAGTTCTCGATAACAATTGATTAAAAACCCATACAATGCCTCCAGCATCATCCGATAGAGGGTCAACAGCGAGGCATCCAAGAAATACGGTTTCCTCTAATGCATTGGGATGATTTTACCCCTCAAGAATACCAAACTTTATTCGAGATATTTACTAGTAGTTAATTGGGATGAAAATACGTCCTGTTCTTCTAGAAAACCGAACTGTAAGATTCATCGCTGGTTTCCTAATATAGAAATTGAAAGGAACGATGCAAATTAAAAGATGCAAGCAGTTCCTCGTCAACCCAAAACGCCTTTTAATGGATTTAACTAGGAGGTTTTGATATGGCACTTGTACGCTGGAATCCCACTCGTGAAATCGATACACTCCAGAGAGAAATGAATCGTTTATTTGATGATGTGTTCACTGATCTTCCTCGTCGGAATGGCATGACTAATTTCATTCCTTCTGCTGAGCTTGAAGAAAAGGATGATAGCTATCACTTGAAACTAGAGCTTCCAGGCTTGAACAAAGATGATCTAGACATTCAAGTGACCGCAGAAGCCGTGTCTATCTCTGGTGAGCGGAAGTCGGAAACCAAGAGCGAAGAGAACGGCGTGACTCACAGCGAGTTCCGCTATGGTTCCTTCAAGCGAGTCATTCCTCTTCCTGGACGAATCGACAACCGCAATGTTGCTGCTGACTACAAAGATGGCATTCTTAGCCTGAATCTTCCTAAAGCTGAAGAGGAAAGAAACAAGGTTGTTAAAGTCAATCTTGGCTAAGGGTGTGGGTTAAGAAAGTTCACACGTCACAGCTAAACGACAATAGCTAAGTGACAGGAGGCGACTGACAACAATCGCCTCCTTTTGTATTGCCGTTATTTCATATTGCCGTTAAGAAGACCACTCACCTGAAAAGTTAAGCCACACCCATAATATTTTGAGCGCCATGTCCAACGGCGATCGCCCTCTGATAACTGAGAGAAACTGCCATCATGATACGAACTGAAGCGTTAGCTCATCTATGCCGCCTTAAAGGTAACCGTTCCCTGAGCGGAGTCGAAGGGAACGGTTACCTTTACAGCAAGGCGCATTAATTCAAACTCACATCGTTATAGATTCCAACGTGTTAGAGAGTCACTCTTTCGACGAATACCGCGAGACAAGGAAATAAAGATTCGTGCAAGCCGAACGAAGGAAACAATCGACGAAAAAAGCGAAACCGGCCAGATCAGGCAAACAATCAGAAGCAGAGCCCAAGACTCAATTCGATTTTTAGGAGTTGACTCATCGAACAAGAAAAAACCGGCATAAAAGCAAAAAGCAACCGCACCCCCAACGATGTAGACTGTTGCCAATTGAGATAGGAGCATGAACGTCAGATGTTCCATAGTGATAGAGCATCATTATGGAAGAAATCTTCATAATTCTGAAACCGCGCTTCACAAAAAAATATTGTAGGAAATATGACATTGATGATGCTCACAGGCTCGACGTGAAAATAAATTCATCCTAGTGAGTGGGGGCACAAGAATCGTTGAACGAGTACATTGGCTATACCTTGATGTTTTTTGTTCTCGTTTTACTCTATTAAGCGAACTTTATGAAAGCCATTCATTCTATTGCGCTCTTCTTATCGGTTTCTACGTTGAGTCTGGGGGCGATCGCCCAACCCTCAACCTCTGCCCCCCTCGTCAACGAATCTCGTAAAGCTATTGATGTACTGGTTGAACTGTGCGAATCTGCGGGTGATTCTGATGCTCGATTTCGGTGCTTGCTCACTCAGGGAGAGCGATTGAATCGAGCCAAAAACCTCGCCCGTCAGCGGGGAGAACAAGAGAATGGTGGGGTGACATTCGTTGAGACGGAGCCTTCTATGCATGGCCCCTCGTCAGAGTCACCGTACACAATTTCTACTCCAGACGATCAAATTGAGTATCGCTTCACCTTTCGTATGCGCCCTCGCGCCACTGAGGACTATACTCAGCAAGCAGAAATTCTCGTCACCTATTCGACATCAACGAGAGCGTGGGATGTGATTACCGTTTCTAATGAGGCGATCGCCCCTACCCCCTGCTCCTATTCTGATGAACAACGAAATGTGTGCTAGTCGCATCTCATAGCCTTAAAGCACGTGAGGTTCAAGAGAATAGCTCCTCTTGAACCTCACGTGTATTTTCAAGAACCGAATCGCTCTATCAATCAGCAATTTCCTCAGCAATTCTCATTTTGAAAGACTTCGCGCCCTGTCGGCGCTCACTTGTAAAGGTTCAGGGAACAAAACGGTCGCCGCAAGCGACCGTTTTGTTCCCTGAACTTCCATAATGAGAATTGATGCAATTCCCGACTCAAACTTTCTAGATTGAATGCGATTGCGCTATGCGCGTTGGTTAAGTGTGGGAATGTGGGGCGCGCCGCGCCCCACATTCTCGTTTGTATACTTAATGCGGTTGCTGCACACCGCTACAGGTTAAAAGCCCAAAGTTGTCCATCAATTCACTGTCCAACGTGTGTCTAAGTCTCGAAGATAATACAGCGCAAAACATCCTGCCAACATTGGGAAGGCGGCAAAAAACAACAGATTAGGACTCGTAAAGGGATCGAAGTAGTTCTTGTAAGAGATAATCGTGGATGCTGCATGCATCACCAACACCACTGCATAGGTGAACTTCTTCTGAAACCCCACCACAAACGCAAGAATAATCAGTAATTGAATCACTCCCAGCCCATAGACTAGGGCCGTACCCAGCCCCCCAATGCCATAGAAAAATTGAAAGACTTGAGCCGCGTGCTCCGGTTTAATGAACTTATCCAGAACCCACATCAAGAACACAACAAAGATGCTGAGACGGAGCAAGAGCAAGACTAACGACACCCGCCTTGCCACTGTCGAGGTAGCACGGGCTGAATCAGAGAACATAGTTGAGTTTGCCATGATAAACCTCTGGATTACGATGCAACTTACAGTGACGTGACCTTCACGCACAACTGAAAGCATACGCAGCGTTCATGAACGCACGCTGAACTAGAGGTGATAGATTCAAGAAAGACCCAACGGATAGGCATGGTGAGGAGAAACCCCGTGAGTAACAAAACAGGAGACGATAAAACGTCTAAGCAAGCGCCTCAAACAATCGTTACTGTTGATCCAGCGACCTTAGTTTTGATTGTTTCAGGTGCGATTCTTTTGCCTCTTTTACTCACTGGGTTTCTCTCTCACTAAGGGTGGATAACCCCAGTTAGGCAACCGTTGAATACGGATGGGTTAAGCGCTGGAGTTGCTGAACCATCAGGCTCAGGAAAAGTCCAACATCTGTTACAACACCCACAGACTCAACAGAACCGCGATCGCTCAACTTCGTCACCACGGCGGGGTTGATATCCACACACACCATCTTCACGCCTGCCGGGGTCATGTTGCCGACTCCGATAGAATGCAGCATAGTGGACAACATCAAAATCATGTCCGCCCCCTGAATGAGTCGAGCATAATCTGCTTGCGCTTCAATCAAATCCATTTTGGTATCGGGCAATGGGCCATCATCTCGAATGGAGCCCGCCAGAGAAAAGTCAACGCCATGCTTCACACACTCGTAGAAGATGCCGCTCTTGATCACCCCTTGCTCAACGGCATTGGCAATGCTGCCGCATCGACGAATGGTGTTAATGGCTTTCAGGTGATGACGATGTCCCCCGTGAACGGATACGCCACGCTTCATATCCATCCCCAGTGAGGTTCCCAAGAGGGACTGCTCAATATCGTGAACGGCGATCGCATTTCCACCCAGCAGCACATGAATATAGCCTTCGCGGATCAATCGCGCCAGGTGTTCGCTTCCCCCGGTATGCACCACCACTGGCCCAGCCGTGACCACAACTTTTCCACCCTGGTCACGAATGCGGCGGAGATCCCAGGCAATCTGCTCAACCGTCAACTCAACCCGACGCTCACTCGATACGCCCGATCCCATAAAGCTGAATTCTTGAGCCCCCCGCTGATCCCGCGATTCTGTCTTACGGACCGTGCGAATGCCCTCGACTCCAACCACCACGCGATCGCCCGCCTGAATATCTCGCAGCAGCTTACAGTGTGCCGATATACCTGAGTCTGTATGAGTAACCGTAATCGCCCCGTCCATCCGTTGACCCTGAACGCGCATCCACTGGCCTTGAACGCGCACTTCAGTGGGGTAAATCGTAGTGACATAAAAGTCGTCTGGAGCCACGCCTGCCTTTTCGGCTGTTTCTAAAATGGCGTCGTTCACGTCGTGGGCGATCGCCACCGCACCGACATCAATCAATTGATTCATGATGTCTTCCATGACCTCATGGGTAGGGGCAGAAATCTTCACTTGCGCCGACGACACATCATGGCGTTGCTCACCCAGATTGAAATTCAATACCTGGAAGCTGCCGCCCCCTTCAACAACCAAATCCAACGCCCGATTAATCATGCCAGAATCCAGCAGATGACCTTCCAGCTTAATGGTACGACTCTCCACTTTGGCATCCGATCGAGGCTCATCTTGTAGCGGTTCTGTCGTCCGCAGCGTCAAACACTTTGCCGCGCCTCCTGCCTTGAGAAACTCATGCAGCGGTGTTTCGATGACCGTAAATCCCCGATCTGCAATCTGCTGTTTCAATCCAGCGCTCACCTGATTCATCACGATGGTGCGATCAACATTCACGGCATTACACGCAAAGTTAACGGCATCCACTTCATCAACAACAATGCGTTTTGATTCCGGCACTCGCATTTCAATCAGCCGATTGGAATACGCATCAAATGCAGGCGGATAATACAACAAATAGCCATCCGTCAACGGACAAAAACAGGTATCCAAATGGTAGAACCGTTCATCCGTCAGTCGCAGCGACAAGACTTCAATTTGCAACCAATCCGCTAAATATGGATGCGCATCCAGCTCAGACCGGAATCCATAGCCAGCCCACAGCCATCGACCTTCCCGATCTAGCAGTGCGTCTCCAGCCCCCTCAAACGGCAACCCTTTCGGTAGCTCGTGAACGGTGTACCCCTGAGACTGAAACCATTCTTTGAAGTAGGGTTCTTCCCCTTGCCGTTCTGGATGAAAGAAGCGACTGAGCACAACCTGGTCGCCCAGAACAAGTCCGGCGTTTGCTGTAAACACCATATCGGGCCAGCCTTTTTGAGGCTTCACTAAATCAACCTGTGCGTACTCTGTCAGCACTTGATACAGACGATTCCACTGAGTTTCAGCCAGATCGCGAGACGAACGATGAATATTGCCTTCCATCCACGGATTAATCACGTAATCAACGTCATAGTGATGGGGAGGACACATGAGAATACGGACAGAACTAGTCATAAAGAATCCTATTGAGAAGCGGTAGATTGAGCAAGAATTTAAGTATGCCTAACAGACAACTCTGACAAACATTAAAGAAGTGATGCGAGACGTTAATTTTAGAGGCTAATCCTGACACCAAACCCGTTTAATTGGGAAACCGTACTTTATCCAATGGCAAAAACGATTTCTAAACCGGATTTGCCTGATCTAATCAAATCTAAGTTTTACCTGAATGCGAGTTGCATCTGAGGACGCAAACACATTTTCGTTTTAGAAAACAAAATTGCTTCCTATTGACAATGCGAAGACAAGGTAAAACTTCCAAGGCTTTCAGCACAATTAATCTCACTCACTAAACTCTGCGCTGGTCGCTGGGCAGACAGTGTAGGGTTTTATGGGTTTATCATTAATTGTGACTACCTACTTAAAGACACCTATTCACAGACGTTTTAGACACTCCTAAAACTGAAAACCTATTTAGATGTGTCCTGAAATCTATCAGACCTGAAGACAAGTCATAATGTTAATGAATCCAGCATGTGCAGTACATCAACTCTCAGATTTCTTAACGCGACATCGTTACATAACGCACTGCCCACCGACAGATTGACACTCTTTCAAAGAGTACACCTTATTGCCAAGGTTATATTTTAATACAAGTCATCTGCTAAATCATGATGTTTTGCATCGATGTCGGGCATGTCACTATCCCATATGAAATATGAGAGAGGGGGTCAAATATAGCTCGCCTGTCTCTTTCATTTTATTTCACAAATCCTTCAGAGAACGATAGACAGGAAAGCTACAGAAGGATGTCGGGGTGAGAAAACATTCGAACTGGATTCGGGTTAGATTGAATGTCCACGAAACTAATGTCAGGGATACTTGATTTTCGAAGCAGGAATGTGAGCTTGCTGTTGTGTAGAAACTTTTCACAAGGTAAAGTCATTGGCCTTTCATGCCAATTCTTGTGACTGGAGTAAATCATCCATTCAACGTGTGGACACACTTCGATTAACATTCTTTGCTATTTCCTCGGGTGCATCATCTAGCCGAATTTAGCTGATAGAGATTAAATGTATGACGTTTGAGAGCATGCCTTGGAAAGCTGTCTTATCGGGTTTGAGAGAAGCAATTTTCCATGCAGAAACCGTAGACATATTGATGCGCAAAACCGTAGACATTATTGATGCGGCGTATCAGGTCAATAGTATTCTCTGGGTTGACTTAACTGACTCTACCCACGAGTCGTGGCGAGCTTATGGCACCGAACGCAGTTGGAGTAGGCTCAAGTCTCGGCAAGAAGCTCATCAAAAAGATGGGGTGATATTCGCGAGTGGGGATCAAGATGCCCAGGTCGATTTTCCTGTAGAGGTATCCAACCCATCAGAAGTGCCTAACGCATCAGAGGCTGACCGTCCCGAGCCAGACGAAGTGGTTCGTCGGTTTCGTCCGACCTTCGTTCCAGATTGGCTTTCACATCAACAGAGCAACCCTCAGCCAACTGTGCTAGAGGATGGGGATTTAATTATTCCTATCGTTGATCCTGCTCGACTGACAGAACCGATCGATGATATGTCGTCTGATAGAACAGACACATTTGAAATTCCCACCGATCGCCCTCCCGGCAATTCATTTCAAGGACACCCCTTGCGGTTTGTGTTTCAACTTGGGCGATCGCCCCATCCACCTCGCACACCCTCATCTCGTTTAAACTTCCCTGGTTCCAGCTCCACGGCTATAGACCATCAGTCATCGGCAGAATGGGAACCCGAAGACCTGATTCGATTGCAAGCCATTGGTGATCACCTGATATTGGCCTGTGATGCATTGACCTTCAAGCGGCGACTGGAACAGTCTCAACGGCATGTGTCATTGCTCAGTCGCACCTCTCATATTCTCAATACATCCGTACACCCGGATCGCGCGATTCACCAAATTCTTGCTGAGATGGGACAACGCCTGAAGAGCGATCGCATTGCTCTGTTTGATCTGCGCCATCAATCAGCGACGATGATTGCGGACTGGGAACGGCCTCGTCAAACTTTAGAACCATTTGATATCGACACCTTGCGGTATGTGTTGTGGGTCAGCGCGATTGAGGTGTTTCTTCAAGGAGGCGCGTCATACTTGACCCTTCAGTTAACCCAGAGAGAAGAGGAACACATCCTAAATGACGATCGGCTGTATGGCTGGCTCCAACACACGGGCGCAGGTTCTGTGGTGGTACTTCCGATGTTTATTCGAGAAGAGTTTTTCGGGGCGATCGCTCTTCTCTCCCAGCGTCCAGAGCGCCGCTACACCTTAGACGAACTACAGATAGCACAGCAAATCACCGATCAGCTCTCCATCGCCTTGACGATCATTCAACACACGTGTTCGCCTGCCGGAAGTCAGAGGCCCGTATCGACTCAACAATCACTTGTCAATCAACAAAACCTGTTTACAGATGATTTGACTCGCTTACCCAATCGAGAAGCCCTTGAAAAAGAACTCGATGCCCTCAGTACAACCTCAGTCTGGGCCGTTCGTGCGCCGTTTAGTCTGGTTCTGTGCGACATTGACTACTTTAAACTCGTTAATGATAATTACGGTCACGATGTGGGCGATCGCATCCTGTTACGGATTGCACAGCGGCTTCAGCATCAGTTAAGACGAACAACACCCCTCTACCGATATGGCGGTGAAGAATTTGTCATTATTCTGGAACAGACAGCATTGAAGGTTGCTGCTGATGTTGCCGATCGACTCCGACAGTCGATTCGCTCCATGCCCCTCCGCACAGAAGACGAAGTCCTCACAGTGACCGCTAGCTTTGGAGTCGCCCAACTCATCCCCGATGTGGATCACCATGCGCTTGACGTCCTTAAACGAGCTGAGGAAGCTCTTTTTTCAGCGAAACGGCAGGGGCGTGACCGGGTTTCCACTCAATAAAGGGTAATAAGAGAGTAGTCCTTAAGAACCTTAAAGAATGCTGCATCGCAACATCCAGAGGCTTGATTTCAGCGGTAGCGCACAAGCCCATCCACGTATGTTGCCTGAAGCAAAAAATCCTGACTATTACATTCTTTAAAGTTTCAATGGCTTTTGCAAAAACGATGAAAAGCGCTGCTGTAGACTAATAACAATCTGACGAGGATATATC
>JAYKJC010000421.1:0-4025 GCA_035285885.1 Leptolyngbyaceae cyanobacterium
CACGACTCTGTGCTTCTCTTCTTCTACTTTGGGAAGCGTCAGATGAAGAATGCCATCCTTATACTCAGCTTCAGCCTTGGTGTTCTGTACAAGGGACGATAAGGAAATCACCCGCTCAAAGTGGCCGTAGCGAAACTCGCTGCGAACTCCACCCTGTTCGGTAGCAGTCGCGTTCGATTTTCTCGTACCGCTCACTGCCACAGAATCAGCCATGACTTCGATAGAGACATCCTCAGGCGTTATCCCCGGAAGTTCGAGTTTAAGAACGAATACCTCTTCGGTCTCGGTGAGTTCAGCAGCTGGAACAAATCCTACCTCATTCTGTAAACGAACCGTTGCTGGAGCGATGAAATCCTCAAGCAAGTGATTCATCTGACGCTGAAGCGTATCGATCTCCCGAAATGGATCGAGTCTCTGAATGCGTACCATCTAAATGCCTCCGTTATTCGCAAAGTAATTTGAAAAGATATTCGCAAAGACGAAAAGTGTTGAAATGCTCGTTAACCCTTACCTGTGACTCTTCTCGTTAACCCTTCACGATATCCATCATAAGAAGCTAGAGCCTTGATGAGTAAACGGTTCTAACGACTTTGGAGCTAGGGATTCCCGAACCATTCATTTCTATCGAGTGATTTGGGAAACTTAATTTATGGTGATTTGAGGAACGGTTCTATGTTTGCCTTTCTATGCTCTTTTCTACTGCTCCTGACTCCAGTGTCTTGGCTGGAGAACAGTTTCCAGCCATATGGTTTGCTGGGATACGTTAATTCTCCAGTTCAAGTAGCGCAGATACCGTCATCTCAACAGCCCAATTCATCTCAGCAGCAAGTTCTTGAGCGATTGTTCACCACTTCGGAGGCTGAGGCAGACTGGTTTGTTCCTTCCTTTTTAGAACAAATTCTGCTGCCTCAAGTGCAAATGGTTTTGACGGATATCTCAAATCGTCTGGGGGAGTTTCAAGGCGTTGAAGAAACAGCCGATGGCTTTGAGGTTCAGTTTTCAGGGGGAACCGTTCCTGCCCAGATTCGATTGACTGCCGATGGAAAAATTGCGGGTCTTTTCTTTGAACCACCAGCCATTCCCATTCGTATCGAGGAGGCGATCGCCCTCCTAGAATCCTCACCCTACGACACCAGTCTCATCATCACCCGAGACGACGAGACGCTGGCTGAGCTAAATGCCGATTCCCCCCTGGCGGTGGGGTCTACTTTTAAGCTGGCGGTGTTGGCAGCTCTCAAGCAGCAGATTGACGCTGGTGCGTTGAGTTGGGATACCGTCGTGACGCTTCAACCGGAGCAGAAGAGTTTACCCAGCGGCATCATTCAAGATTGGCCCGATGGGTCGTTCATCACCGTGGATACGTTAGCAACGTTGATGATTTCTGTGAGCGATAACACGGCGACGGATCTGCTGATGCAAACGGTGGGTCGTGAGGCGATTGAAGCGCTGACCGAGGTCATGGACGAACGCAATCAGCCGTTTCTGACCACGAGAGAAACGTTTATTCTCAAGAACCCCGAAAATGCGTGGCTGCTGCGTCGATATCGCAATGCGGATACTGAAGCGCGACGGAGGGTGTTAGAAGAATTGGGCGATCGCCCCCTACCGTCTGTCAATGCGTTTACCGGAGAGCCTGTTGCCATTGATGTGGAATGGTTTTTCTCCTCCCGTCAGCTATGCAGCCTGATGGATTCGGTCGCGCAGCTTCCAGCCATGCAGGTGAATCCTGGTGTCGCCAACCCGCGCAATTGGGAACACATCGCCTTCAAAGGCGGATCAGAACCGGGGGTGCTGAACCTGACAACCCACCTCACGAATGAAGCAGGCCACACCTACTGTGTTTCTGCAACGTGGAATTCTGCCGAGCAACCGCTGAACGAAGAGATGCTGACACAGCTGTATCAGAGCATCATTGCGGGGTTGGCGCAAAGGGAAGATTAGGGGCGATCGCTCTTCAAATGGGCCTGTTCGGGATCAAATCCAGCGGGAAAGCGAGTGGATTCCCGGTCATAATCGGCATCGGTCAAGGTTGCGCCCGTGAGCGTGGCATGTTGCAGGTCAGTGCCGATCAGCATCGCCCCCCGCAGATTCGCATTCGATAAATCGGCTCGCTGTAACACGGCGTAGCTCAGATCCGCGCCTCGCAAGTTGGCACCACTGAGATCTGCGCCTGAGAAATCTGCGTAGCTAAAGTCAGCCCCTTTGAGGTTGGCCCCACTGAGCTTAATTTTGGTGAAGGTTGCCCCCGAAAACGACCGTTCTCCGGTTGCATAGACCTTCAGTAGCTCGTCGCTCGTATAGGCACTGGAGGAGTGAGATTCAGATTGGGTGGATGGGTTCATTGCTGCAACTCTCAGGTGATGATGTGACAACGATTGAAAGAAATCTGCGCCTAACTGCAACTAGACGTATGTGATGCTCTTATTCGATGTTTTCAGTGGCAATGTTTTCAATATAGAGCAGGGCTACGAACTTAGTTTTTAATTGTGATGTGTGTTAATGGGACTGCACAGGCGTAAACGAATACTGAAATCAGCACTGTCGAAAAGTCGATAGGCGCGCTGCCTAACACATCTTATTTTACGACTTGGCAAAGTTCTCCAACCCTTCATTCCTTCGTGAACTTTGCCAAGTCGTGTTATTTAGTAGTCAGAAGTTTCTGTAGGTTGCGGTTGAGCTTGCGAAACCCAACACAGTCAGATTTTAACGGCATTGTTGGGTTTCCTTACGTCAACCACAACCTACGATTCCGGATCATCTCAGGAGATTTGTCAGGCCATCAGGTTGATAGATTTTGAGTTTCTAGAGACTGGCTCCCCTGGTTCAACGATTTCTCTGGTCTCTAACCCATTGCCGAAATAGACGCATTGTTGTGTTGCGCCCCTTGTCCTGACTTCGCGCTATGTATCGAGGAATTTCGTGGTGCAATGCCCATCCTGAAAAGGTTGGACTGGTTTCAACTTCGTCGTATTGTCCGTCTTTAAGCTGGTAGATGTGAATCATGGCTCCAGTTCGTCGCCACAACTCAGGTATCCCCAGTGCAGCACAGGTCTCAGGGTGAGTGCGAGAGGTGATATCAACTTCGATGGCCAAGTCTGGGGGTGGGTCAACACTCAAATCTAGACGTGTTTTTCCACGTACTGCTGCTTCATTCTGAATATAAAAACACTGGTCAGGCTCAATGCCTTTTAGCATTTCTGCTTTCTTAAATGTTGTTGAGCCTAGCGTCAAAAATTCAATATCGAGTTCTTCTAGAAAGGCTTTGAGGAGATCGCTAATCATCTCTTTCGCAAATTCATGCTCCGGCAGTGGAGCCATAATTTCTAAAAGCCCATTGTCGTAAGCAATGCGAGAGCTTCGATGCTCTCCAAGTTCATCTAAGATTGACTCAAACTCTGACCACGCCACATCGTGCAGCAAAAGTCGTTGCCCGGGTGGAACTTCTAATTGTCGAAGCTGTAGAGTGACCATTTACAAAACTTTGGGTAGTTCTAATGCGAGGTTATGAACGACAAGGATGCAGAGAGACTTGCTCCTAATTAGAGTTCAAAGCCTCAGATATTTTTATGAATGTCATTAACTGACATTTTGCACCTTGAGGTAGGGGGGTAGTCAAAGTAGCTGAAAAGCTTTATATCAGGAACTGTCGAGTCTCAGTGCTGATGTCATGACTAGCCTACTCTCTCCGGTTTATCTGCTGTTGGTCAACTTGGTCGCCCACTTTGATATTCTTACCAAAAAGATAATTTTCAAGTCTTATTGGCGGCTCAACTCTCACAAGAATCGAAGACCCTCTATCAGAATCAATGGAAGTCCGCTTCTGCATTGAGTCGATTTCTCACTCAGAATCGATGGCAAATGAAGCCGTTAATCCTCATGGTTCAAGCCTATGTACTCACCCAAATGTTGCAACCCACTGGTCGAGGTCGTCGCCCTGATCTTCATGTGATGGTGGATTTGACGAGTATTGAGAAACAAGGCAAATGCCGAGCGTTTGCCCACTGGTGACACTATTACCACGAGTG
>JAYKJC010000422.1:0-3231 GCA_035285885.1 Leptolyngbyaceae cyanobacterium
TATCAAGACATTACTGACCGTAAACACGCTGAGTTTCAAATCAATTCGCTCTTTAATCGGACTCAGCTTCTCAACTACATCAGTGCAGAAATTCGTGAATCTCTTGATCTTGAAATCATCTTACAAAATTCGGTAAATGCCATCTCGGCAGGTCTGGCGGCCAGCAGTTGTACGTTTGCCTGGTATCAGCATGCCGAGTTTCAGGTGTTAAACATTGTCAAAGAACAGAAGAAAGCAGAACTGCCCAGTGCGATCGGAACGTATCGCTTGAACGACGTGCCGTCTCTATTTGAGCATATTGAACAGAATCGTCTGTACCGCATTGATGATCGTCAGAGTCTTGCAGATGAAGCCTTAAAGGCGTTTCTTCACTCTATAGGACTGGAAACCTTCCTCTGTTTACCAATTCACACCACGGGTGGACGAATTGGGAGCCTACAGATTGGCCGAACGCTGGGCGAAAAGCCGTGGAAAAATGAAGAGGTTGAGCTGTTGCAAGATATTGGCAACCAGATGGCGATCGCCATCTATCAGGCTCAGCTCTATGAAGAATCTCAGATCAAAACTGAAGAACTCAAACGGTCCTATCAAGAACTGCAAGAAGCTCAGTTGCAACTCATTCAATCTGAAAAAATGTCGAGTTTGGGGCAGCTCGTTGCGGGCATTGCCCATGAAATTAACAACCCCATCAACTTCATTAGCGGCAATTTGGCGATCGCCTCAGACTACGTCAAAACCCTAACCACCATTTTCTCACAGCTGCAACAGGCACAGGCCAATCTACCGTCAGACATTCGCCCCCTGATGGAAAACCCCGACATTGAATACATCATCAGCGATTTTCCCCAGCTCCTGGGTTCCATGGGCAACGGCACTGAGCGGATCTGTCGCATTGTCCAATCGCTGCGAACCTTCTCTCGCCTCGACCAAGCCGATTACAAGGCGGTTAACCTCCACGAAAATATAGATAGCACGCTAGTCATCCTGCAAAACCGCTTGAATGGACGAGCAGGTAATCCAGAAATTCAAGTCATTAAGGACTATGGCAATGTTCCTCTGATTGAGTGCTACAGCGGACTACTCAATCAGGTATTTATGAATCTGCTGGTCAATGCAATTGACGCCATTGAGGAGAAGCAAGAGCGTTCAGGCAATGATTATTCAGGCTGCATTACCATTCAAACGCGGCTTGCAGCCGATGATAAGGTCAGCATTGCAATCAAAGATAATGGGCCTGGCATGGACCCCAAAACCCGAGAAAAGATTTTCAATCCCTTCTTCACTACAAAACCCATTGGCATTGGCACAGGGATGGGGCTTTCGATCAGCTACCAGATTGTGACAGGCAATCATCAAGGGCAGCTTTTGTGTGTTTCTACGCCCGGCGTTGGAACGAAGTTTGTCATCGAGCTATGGCGATCGCTGCCACAGGGCGATCGCCCCTACGGATAAACAGCTCTCCTTTAGAAGAACCACCCGTAACTGTGAAGTCCCTTGCCAAGAATGTTGACTCCCAGGTAGCAAATCCACACCACTAAGAATCCAGAAGCCGCAAGAATGGCAGGACGACGACCTTGCCATCCTCTCGTGATGCGGGCGTGGAGATAGGCTGCAAACACCAGCCAGGTGATCAGCGCCCAGGTTTCTTTCGGGTCCCAACTCCAGTAAGAACCCCAGGCTTCATTCGCCCAAACCGCTCCAGCGATGATGCCAATGGTGAGCAAGGGAAATCCCAGGCCAATAATGCGATAGCTGATGTTGTCGAGCGTGTCTGCCAGAGTCAACCGCTGAGGAGAAAGGGGTTGCAGGGGTGCCGTTGCAGGGTGTCTCTTCACGGTCGTTTCGACAGGATTGGCGGTGAGAACGGCAGTCGCTCCTGATGCCTGGGCAAATGCGGGCACGGGTTCAGGATGAGGAGAGGATTCAGGATGGGGTGATTCTGGCTCATCATCAGGCAAATGAATGGGCTTTAGCTTCTCGCGTCCGCTTCGAAAACTGCCCGTACCGACCGAACTGCCCTTTAGCTCAATAGCTTGACCGCGCGTGACGACGAGAAAGGCGATCGCCATCAACGATCCGACCATCAACGCCGCATAGCTAATCAGCATGACACTCACATGCATCATCAGCCAGTTTGATTTCAGCGCCGGAACCAGAGGTTCAGACTTCTGCATCGTATCGGGCAACGACAACGCCGCAAATGCGGTAATGCCCATCGCCACCGGAGCTGTGACTACTCCAACCAGCCGACTTTGGCTCATGCGCTCCGCCAGGAGATGAACGGCGGTGATGCCCCAGGCCACAAAGAAGAGAGATTCATACAAATTGCTTAGGGGAAAATAGCCGCCTTCAATCCATCGAGCTGCGAGAAGAGCCGCCATAGATAGGTTGGCGATCGCCATTCCCGTTGTTCCCAGGCCACTCAGTAGCGCCAATCGAGGAAACGCAGCACTGATCCAATACACCAGCATTGTTGTAAACAAGATGGCAAAGGATGCATTATCAAGCCACCCCTGCAATGTGACGAGATCCATTCGTATCAGCTCCCAAAAAGTCGGTTCAAAACGGTTGCGGTACGCTTACTATCCTATCGGGGACTTGGGCACTTTGGAGGGGTTTATCACAATTGAAACACCACGAAACTCATCTAAACAGGTCTTTAGGTGGCAATGATTCTCAATAACTGAGACAGAGACCGCCGCTGAACCTGCTGGCGACACTATCGTGGATGTTGCGATTGCCAACGGCTCGTTTGAAACCCTAGTGGCCGCTGTGCAGTCCGCTGGTTTGGCCGAAACGCTAAGCAGTGATGGCCCTTTTACCGTATTTGCTCCGACCGACGAAGCATTTGCTGCCCTTCCTGAGGGTGTGTTGGACGCCCTGCTGCTACCGGAAAACCAGGAAATTCTCACGCAGATTTTGACTTATCACGTTCTATCGGGTGAAGTACCCTCCAGCGACGTGGCCACTGGAACGGTCGAAACTGTTGCGGGAGAAGATTTAGAGATTGTTGCCGATGAGAGTGGCGTGACTGTTGGCAGTGCGACCGTCGTCATGCCCGATGTGGAAGCGAGCAACGGGGTCATTCACGTAATCGATACGGTATTGTTACCGCCGTCGCTGGATCTTTCGACGCTGCAGTAAGTTCTACGGAACTGACGCAAGTCCGGCATATCTAGCGCATTTTGTGGTTGGTAGCGGGCACAGCTCGCCACCGACCACAAAATTGAG
>JAYKJC010000423.1:0-2878 GCA_035285885.1 Leptolyngbyaceae cyanobacterium
TTTGTAAGATGATTTCAAGATCAAGAGATTCACGAATTTCTGCACTGATGTAGTTGAGAAGCTGAGTCCGATTAAAGAGCGAATTGATTTGAAACTCAGCGTGTTTACGGTCAGTAATGTCTTGATACGTTCCCAGGACGCCAATCACCTCACCCTCAAGGTTATACAAGGGAATTTTGTTGGTCTCCAGCCAGATTTGCGATCCGTCTGCCTTGAGTAAGGTTTCGATAATCCCGAGATTTGCGCTCCCCGTTTCCATGACCTTCCGGTCATTGGCTCGAAACGCTGTTGCTTCTGTCTCTGCCCAGGGCATCTCATAATCTGTCTTGCCAATGATGTCTTCCGGTGTGGACAATCCAGCGTCACGGGCAAAGTTCATATTACAGCCCAAGAAAACGGATTGTCGGTCTTTCCAGAAGATATTTAGCGGGAAAGTATCAAGAACAGTTTTCAAGAACTGCTGAGATTGTTGGTTAGCAATTTCAGCTTCTTTTCGGCTGGTAATATCTTGAATCACTGCCAGGGTATGCTTGGCGTTGCCGTCTGCATCTTTGACCAACGACACTCCGACACTGGCCCAAAAGTAGCTGCCATCTTTACGGAGATACCGTTTCTCTTGAAAGAAGCATGGAACTTCGCCAGAGAATAAGCGCTGCATATCTGGTTCAATCAATGCTCGATCAGTCGGATGTGTAATATCTCTGACTGTTTTAGACAGCAACTCCTCTCGGGTGTAGCTCAACATGTTACAAAAGCATGGATTGACTTCAAGGAATCTGCTTTCAAGGGTGACATTGACGACTCCGACGGATGCCTGCTCATAGAGGCTGCGGTATTTCTGCTCACTTTCCTGGAGATGCTGTTCCGCCTGTTTTCGATCAGTAATGTCGTAGTTAATCCCGATCATCCGCTGAGCTTCACCGTGTTCATCTCGCTGCACAACGGCATAGGCTTTGATGAAATGAATGGAACCATCCGGGTGGATCACGCGAAATTCTGTGTCGTACTCTCGCTCCCCCCGACGGGTTTGCAAAGACACTTCTTCAGCCATTGGGCGATCGTCAGGATGGAGACCCGTGATCCACGCCTCATAGGCACTGGTGAAATGCTCTGATGGGGTGCCATAGAGTTCATACATTCGGTCATCCCAAATCAGATTATTGTGGACAATATCCCACTCCCAAATGCCAATATTTGCAGACTTCAACGCCAGATCAAGTCGAGTCGAAACCTGGCGGAGGTTTTCTTCTGCATGCTTGCGTTCCGTGATGTCTCGAACCATGATCAGCACTTCATCATCATTAATCGCGACAATGCGATTTTCCTCAAACTGCTTCTTGCCATCAATTTCAAGTTCATATTCACACACTTGAACATCGCGGGATTCCAATGCCTGTTGGGCATAAAACATCCGCTGCTGAGCATGTTCAAAGGGGGAAACCTCATACACATTGCTGCCACAACACAGCTGTTCAGCATTCAAGATATTAAAGTTACTGCTTGGAATAATGTCGAGATAGGTACCATCTGCTCGCATCCGTATCATCAGGTCGGGGATGATATTGACCAGTGCCCGATAGCGAGCTTCTCGTTTTTCTAGCTCAGCGGTACGTTTTTCAACACGTTCTTCTAAGTCCTGATTCAGTTGTTCGATAGAGGCGATCGCCCGTTGCCGTTCAAGTTCAGCCGCCGCTCGTGTTGCAAAAACACTAAGAATTTGCTTTGCCCATTCGGGGTTTTGAATCGGTTTTGAATCGAGGATGCATAAATTACCGATTCGCTGACCCTGAGTATTTTTCAAAGCAACGCCCAGATAACTATCCGCTCCCATTGCTGCAACAACAGCCGCATTCGGAAACTGTTGCTGAACGGCTTGGTCACAGAAAAACATTCCTTCCTGTAAAGCTTGTCCACAAGGAGTTTGTTCCGGAAAATATGAAAGAGAGGGTTGAAGAGACTGATTAGCCCAGCAGGCTAATGTCCAAAGTTGTCCCTCAACGTATTCACTGACGACGGCAACGGCTACATCTAAGGTTTTAGAGAGATGTTGAACAAGAGTCGGGAAAAAATCTTTTCCTGTTGCAGTTGCAGTTTCAGCAACTAATGACTGCAGCTGGTGCTCCGTTTGATTTAGCTCTTGAATGACTTTACGGAGCAAAAATTCTTTTTTCTCATTGTTCTCTTCGAACCTAATGAGATTGGTGTGTGTGCGCTCCAACTTCCGCTTCAAAGCTCTATTTTCTTTCTCTAGAGTTTTAATGCGTTCCAAGTAGTCATGTTCAGTATTCATTGCCCTCGATCGTCTAAAGATGTCTATCGAACCCTTGGCAGTGCCGCCATCAAACTCACACCCTATACGCTTTCATGGTCATGATTCCCTTTATCAAGGTTCGCCCTCAAGATCCAGAGCCTTAAGATCCAGAGATCGTTGGCGTGCAGGATGCCCGCATGCCCACTATTCTCAATGGTTGACTCAAGAATCACGATTCTCCTATTAAAACAGTCACAAAGGTTTCGTTGTGAAAGTAGGTCTGTCCGTGCTGCTGAAGAGGTGCAATTTCACCATTGGTATAAAACCCACAGGCGGGCAAATCGTTCCTCAAATTTAATTGAATCAATTGATATTCTTCAATGGTACGACTCCCTAAAATTTGGCGGCGACTGGCACATGAAAACAGCAATGCGGCTGATGGCGCATGACCTGGATAATGTTCTAACGCTTCCTCCATGGAGGTCTTAGATGCGGCCAAAATATCATTTCGATTCGTCTCCGTAACTTGAACCCATGTGCCCTTTGGCACGTCACCAAAAAAAGTGATGCTCCCCAGTTTTGAATCGTAGATGCCACTCGGGGCACGCATATAGGCGAGCTTTCCAT
>JAYKJC010000424.1:0-4788 GCA_035285885.1 Leptolyngbyaceae cyanobacterium
GCGCTGAGTTTGACAAGATTCAGTCCAAAATCCGTCAGTAAATCGTTTGAGCGTTGGAACGTTTGAGCGTTGGAACGTTTAAACGTTTGAACGTTCCAACGTTACCTAAAAAAAATTACCCCTCTGCTTTCCATTCTCACCATGACTTACCTTGACTCTGCTGTACCCAAACATTTCTGGCAGCGCCTCCGGCATCTCTCCTGGCCCTGGCGCATTACCTGGATTTATCTGATCTTCTTTCTGTTTCTGCCGATTGTGGCGCTGGTGCTGCGGGCCAGTACCCTTGATGCCAGCGAAATCTGGCGGATTGCCACCGACCCTGTCGCCCTCTCCACCTACAACGTGACGTTTCTTACCGCTCTGGCAGCGGCGAGTTTGAATGGGTTGGCGGGACTGATTGTGGCCTGGGTGCTGGTGCGCTACGAGTTCCCTGGGAAACGATATCTCGATGCCCTGATCGATCTGCCCTTTGCGATGCCTACTGCCGTAGCGGGTTTGACGCTGTCTACTATCTACAGCTCTAACGGCTGGATCGGTTCCCTGCTCGATCCCTTGGGCATCAAAGTGTCATTCACTCGGGTGGGGGTGCTGGTGGCCATGGTCTATATTTCCCTGCCTTTTGTGGTGCGTACAGTGCAGCCCGTGCTTCAGGAGATGGAGGCTGAAGTAGAAGAAGCCTCCTGGTCCCTGGGAGCCTCCGAGTGGCAGACGTTCTGGCGAGTCATTTTGCCGCCCCTCTTGCCTGCCCTGCTGACTGGGGTAGCAATGGGCTTTTCCCGTGCTGTCGGAGAATATGGCTCGGTGGTGATTATTGCGGGCAACATTCCTTTTCAGGATCTGATCGCCCCGGTTCTTATCTTTCAGCGACTAGAGCAGTTTGACTATGCCGGAGCTACCGTCATCGGGACGGTGCTGCTGCTGATTTCGCTGCTGATTTTATTGCTCATTAATGTGCTGCAATCCCTCGGAAAACGTTATGGCTAATTCTGTTATCAATTCAACTCGCGCTACCCCAACTCAAACCAAAGTTCTTTCAACATCAACTGACTGGCGCAAATGGGGACTCATCGGCTTCGTTACTTTTTACCTGGCGCTGGTGATTTTACTCCCGGCTTTAAATGTCTTTGTCCAGGCGTTTAGTGGTGGTATCGCTGGTTTTCTAGAGACGTTTACCAGTCGTCCTTTTCTTAACGCGGTGGGATTGACGGTGATTATCGCACTAATTTCGGTGCCGCTGAACACGATTTTTGGCCTCTCGGCGGCGGTGGCGATCGCCCACAAAACCTTCCCCGGTCGCACCCTGCTGATCAGCATCATCGATCTACCCTTTTCCATTTCCCCCGTAGTCGCGGGGCTAATGCTGGTGCTGCTCTACGGCAGTCGAGGCTGGTTTGGCCCAGTGTTAGAAGCCAGCGGATTCAAAGTAATTTTCGCCTTACCCGGTATGGTGATGGCGACCATCTTTGTCACCATGCCCTTCATTGCCCGCGAGGTGCTTCCGGCGTTAGAAGAAAACGGCACCGATCAGGAAGAAGCCGCCCATACCCTGGGAGCCTCCCCTTGGCAGACCTTCTGGCGAGTCACCCTGCCCTCCGTCAAGTGGAGTTTGCTATACGGGCTGATTCTCTGCAATGCCCGCGCTATGGGAGAATTTGGCGCTGTGGCGGTAGTCTCAGGCAATATCTCCGGTAAAACTCAGACCTTACCTCTTTACGTGGAAGAAGCTTATATTCAGTACCAAACCCAGTCGGCCTATAGTGCCGCTGTGCTGCTGGCCTGTCTGGCGATCGTCACCCTGGTGCTCAAGCACTTTTTGGAACGCAACGCTGGAGTCCATCGCAGAGGTCATTGAGGGATGTTCCTAAACCAACCTCAATTCACCGCACACACCCGCGAATCACATTGTGTGCTGAACTTACTCATTTATGACTAGCCTTTGAGAGGAGTGTGAATCATTATGCTCAATGCACCATCTACCACGTTGAAGCGTGAATTGGCCTATTTGCAAACAAGCGATAACCTGGCTCAAACGCGAGTTCAAGTTCGAGTTCCCAAGATTTACCACTCCCGACCGCTGATTAATAATCTGGTTAGTCATCATAATCTCGTTGTAAATATCAACGGCGCACTACTCGGGGCTAACGGACAAGAAGATGGCTGGTTTGACCTGCAACTACAAGGACAAACCGCACAAATCGTCGAAGCTCTCTTAGAGTTAGTTGATTTGGGCGCGGATGTTTGGCTAGGGTTTTGTAATGCAAATCTTTGAGTTGTTGCTCAAACTTTAGGATACGGATGATTTTTAGTTTCAAGTATCGGCAGAATTTTTCTGTATATTTTTCAGGCTTGAGGCGATCGCCCTTATTTCAACGTAGAAGTGTAGCTGGCGATCGCCCCATCTCCACCCATACAGCTTACTCGCTTTGGAGATCACCGACTTTCATCAGCCCATCAGTTTTTCGATCCAGCTTTAACGGACTGATGCCAATCATCCGCCCTCTTTCGGATTTCCTTTAATTCCTGATCATCCATTTTTTTGAGATTCGCCAGGATAAGGTTCATGCGTCCCTGTGATCGGAGTTTTTCTTGGTGGCGGGCTAAAAAGTCCCAATAGAAGGTGTTGAAGGGACAGGCGTTTTCTCCGGTGCGGGCGTTGCGATCGTAGCGACAATCTTTGCAGTAGGTGCTCATTTTGTTGATGTAGTTGGCAGAGGCGGCGTAGGGCTTGGAGGCGAGGACGCCACCGTCCGCAAAGAGTCCCATTCCGATCACGTTGGTTTGCATCACCCAGTCGTAGGCATCGATAAAGACGGCGTGGAACCAGTTTTCAACTTCTTGGGGAGACAATCCGGCGATGAGGGCAAAGTTGCTGAGCACCATCAACCGTTGAATGTGGTGGGCATATCCCATGCGTTCAATTTGCTTGAGGGTCTGGTGCAAGCAGTTCATGTCGGTTTGGTCGGCGTCCCAGAAAAACTCGGGGAGGGGATGCTGGTGGTCAAACCAGTTGCGTGCGGGATAGTCTTCGTCTACATGGTTATAGAGACCCCGCATATATTCTCGCCAGCCCAGCACCTGCCGGATAAAACCTTCGACGCTGTTTAGCGGCAAATCGTCGTCGTGGTACGCCTGCTCGACCGCATGAATGACTTCCATCGGGTGCAGCAAGCCAAGATTCAGGTAGGGCGATAGGAGCGCGTGCCACATGGTGTCTTCGCCTGTGACCATGGCGTCTTGGTAGGGGCCGAAGGTTTTGAGGCGAACCGTGATGAAGTTGTCGAGCACCTGGAGGGCTTGGTTGCGGGTCACGCCCCAGTGAAAGGCGTCTAAGTCTCCGTAAGGGGAAAAGTTCTGATCGTTCACCCAGTTGATGACCTCTTGGGTGATGTCATCAGGCTCAAACCAGAGGGGATCGGGGGGATCGATTTTACCTTTGGGGGGTTTGCGGTTCTGTTTGTCGTAGTTCCAGTCGCCGCCTTCGGGATCGTCGTCGTTCATCAACACTTGAAAGTGCTTGCGTCCTTCTCGATAGAAGCTCTCCATGAGAAGGCTTTTGCGTTTCTTCGCCCATTTTTCGAAGCGATCGCCCGTCCACAAAAAATGATTGTTGGGCACCACTCTTATCTCACAGGGCAGAGCAAGGGAATTAATCATCCGAGCAAAGGGGCGATCGCTCGGTTCCATTACCAGCAGTTCATCAATCTCGTGATCCTTAACCCATGCCTTCAGCGGAGTTTCAAAGTCATCGGCAATCTCATAGGTGACCGACCATCCTGCTTGCCGCAACTCTTCGGCAAAGTGACGCATGGCCGACCACACCAACACCAATTTTTGCCGATGATAGGGGCGCTGCTTGACATGTTGAGCAGATTCGATAAAGAGAACGGGGGTGGTGTCTTTCTGGTCTTCGCGTTGACTCAGGGCGGCCTGTCCTGCCCAGAGCTGGTCGCCTAAGACCCAAATTCCGGTTGTCATAGAAGATGATTTCGCCTAGGTGCTGTTGTTGGTGATTGGCGACTTTTGGAAATTCGTTGAGGCGAAGCGTCTGGAATGTAGGCTAAGTAATTTCAGACATTGACTATCCAGATGCTTCGCCCATACAGAATGTGGAAAAAATCGCATCTGCTATAGCCTAACGAGTTTTAGCTTTCTGTGAGAACAAGCTGTGAGAATGGGCTGTGAGATCAGATGATGAGATCAGGCGATGAGACTAGGCGGCGTCTTTTTGATCTGTCTTTTTGAACAAGAGTTGGAGTCCGAGAAGCACCAGGCCGAGGGTGGTAATCGCAAAAATTCCGGTGCCGAGTGCTCCGACGCCAACCACCAGCGTTCTCACCAGAATCGAGATTTTAGTGGCGAGTGCGTTTGCTGTTGAAACTGGCTTTTCTGCAAAGGTTTGGGCGATCGCCCTCGTCAGCACATACAATCCATACCCAAGAGGAGCCGCAATAAACGCCCCTGTAAAACATCGCAATGGCGTGGGTTTGGTGGAAAGAGCAGAAACGGGTTTTGAGTCCACTTCGGCAGAGGAGTGCTCTGTAGGAGCGTTGGCGGAAGAATCAGTAGACGGGTCAGACATGGCAGAAACAGAGTGTTGGGTCACGGATTCGCAGTTTTAAGGTACGGTTATGGATGCAATGGGTTGGAGTAAACCCCCAAGGCCACAGCCCAGTCCACAGTTAGTTCCTTAGGATTCAACTCACCGATGCAAATTGAATGGCAACCGTCTAAAACTTACGAAGATATTACTTATCATAAGGCGGATGGCATTGCCAAAATCACCATTAA
>JAYKJC010000425.1:0-4269 GCA_035285885.1 Leptolyngbyaceae cyanobacterium
TCTCCAATGAGTATCGACTTGTTGGCGTAAGCCTTCACGCTGAACAGCTATCCCTTGAGAGGTGCTGTAGAGTAAGGCAATTGCCGCGACCAAATAGAGTCGTTCGATGGCTTGAGCTGAGCGAATCCGAGAGTCTTCCAGTTCAAAGGCTCCTGATTTGCTATCTAAAAACAACTCTTCGACCCGAAAGCGTAAAGCATAGTGCCACAAAGTTTGTAAAGTGAGAGGCTCATCGGTCCAGGGCAAACGCATACTCAATAGTGGGAGGATGAGGAACGAATCGATCATTCATACCATCTATCATGCATCACTCATCCACTCAGCCATCGGCCTCATTACTAGAGCATTTCAAGTCACTAGAAGACCCCAGAGCAGAGCATCTGCTCGAACATCAGTTAATCGACATCATTGGCTTGACTATCTGTGCAGTCATTTGTGGTGCCGATACGTGGGTCGATATTGAACAGTATGGACGTGCCAAGGAAGATTGGCTGCGGGGCTTTCTCGCTTTGCCCAAGGGCATTCCCTCCCATGACACCATTGCCCGACTCTTTGCAGCGCTCAACCCCCAAGCTTTGCAGGAGTGCTTTTTGAATTGGGTAAAGGCGGTCGCTCAGTTAAGCCAGGGAGAAGTGGTCGCCATTGATGGCAAGTGTGTGCGGCATTCCTATGACACGGGAAGGGGGAAAGGGGCGATCCACATGGTCAGTGCATGGGCGAGCCAAAATCGGTTGGTGTTAGCCCAAGTCAAGGTGGATGAAAAGTCCAATGAAATTACCGCCATTCCTCAGTTGTTGAAGGTATTGGCTTTAGAGGGGTGTATCGTGACCATTGATGCCATGGGGGCACAAACCCAGATTACCGAGCAAATTATCGCAGCAGGGGGTGAGTATGTATTAAGTCTCAAGGCTAATCAGGGCAATCTTCACGAGGATGCCCAGCAACTGTTTGAATGGAGCCGCCAGATTGGATTCACCGATATCCCCCATGAGTTTCATCAGACCCTGGATGGCGGGCATGGTCGCATTGAAATCCGTCGCCATTGGCTGCTTGAACGAGTTGAGTATCTGATTGATGCTGAGCGCTGGGTTGGGCTGAAACGTCTCGGTGTTGTTGAGTCGGAGCGTCGCATTGATGGGCAACCGCCAACGATTGAGCAACGGTATTACCGAGTGAGCCTCGACGGTGGGGTAGAACGCTTTGCTCAAGCAGTACGCAGTCACTGGGGCATTGAAAATCAAGTCCATTGGATTTTAGATGTGGCCTTCGATGAAGATGCCTCTCGGATTCGCATAGACTATGCCCCTGAAAATCTGTCTCTGGTGCGTCATGTTGCATTGAATCTTTTGCACCAAGAAACCTCCGCTAAAGTAGGGATTAAGGCCAAACGTCTCAAAGCTGGATGGGACAACGATTACCTTTCACGTATTCTCACTGCTTGAGTATGCGTTTGCCCTGCGGATTGCTCCCCTGTCTTGACTTCAGAAAAAGTGAGGTTGGTCATTCAACAGTCGTTCAACGACAGTATGCGAATATTTTGAATACCTGCAGTTCATCAGAGGAATCCGCTTTGAAGCCACCTAAAGGTTTTGCACCCGACTCATCTCGTCCATCAAAGCGCTCTACGCAGGCTAAACAAAGCTTGGCTCCCTATGTTCGCACCTTGCCGATCGTCATTGACGCCATGCTGGAGGCTGGTCACGTAACCGAGAATGACACGGTCTACGACCTGGGCTGTGGCGACGGGAGAATTGTGTTGACAGCCGCTCAGCACTTCGGTGCCAAAGGGTTAGGGGTTGATATCGATGCAGAACGAATTAAAGAGGCCAGGGCGATCGCCCGTGAACGAGGACTAGCGTCACGGGTTCAGTTTAAGCAGCAAGACCTGATGAGTATGGATTTGTCCCCTGCGACTGTCGTTACACTGTATCTATTGCCCGACTCGAATTTGCGTCTCCGGCAGAAGCTTCAAACGGAACTTGCCCCAGGGAGTCGCATCATTACTCACTCCTTTGACATGGGAGACTGGGAGCCGGCACGTACGGCACAGGTGGCTGATGTGATTAATACGTATACGATTTATGTGTGGGAGATATAGGAATTGGCGGATACAAAAGTGATTTGTGGGGCGATCGCTCTCTATGCGTCAGTATTTTCACGCAAACCTGTTCATTGCTACTTAACAGACGTACAAAGAATTATAGATTGTGTGAGATTTTGACACCACGGTTTACACGCTGATATTATTTATTATTAAATAAAAATAAGTTCATCTACTGAAGGGTGTCTACACGCCGATTAGAGCACTACAGGAAATAAATGCGTTTACCTACCTGAGGATTGGCGTTGATATTCATTACACAGAGCTTTTCGAACAAAGTTATGTCTTCCACTCAACTGATGTCGGTCAATCCACAACTCGTGTGCGAGTCACAGCGTCTTGCAGCGCTATATCACTATCAAATTTTAGACACTAAACCTGAAGCGGGTTTTGATGACCTCACAACCTTGGCTTCCAATATTTGCAAAGCACCCATTGCTTTTGTAACTATGGTTGATGCATGTCGGCACTGGTTCAAGTCAAGGGTGGGGCTAGACCTTGAAGAAATTCCCCGTGGTAATGACTTTTGCAGCAATGCAATCCTCCAGAATGATGTATTTATTGTTCCAAATGCCCTAGAAGATGAGCGATTTGCATCCCTTCCATCAGTTGCAGGTGAACCGGGCATTCGATTTTATGCGGGCATGCCTCTCGTCAATCCAGAAGGATATGCAGTCGGTACAATTTGTGTCATGGATGTGGTTCCGCGTATCCTTGAGCCCCAACAAATTGAAACGATGCAAGCATTGGGTCGCCAAACTGTTGCACAGCTTGAGTTGCGAAAGAAGTTAATTGAGTCGAATATCTTAGCTGAAGAATCTTTTCATCGAGAAAAGGAACTTCAAGTGATTTTAGAGAAACTAAAAGCGACCCAAACTCAAATGATTCAAACAGAAAAGATGTCGAGCTTGGGAACGTTAGTTGCTGGCATTGCCCATGAAATTAATAATCCAGTCAACTTTATTTGCGGAAATCTAGAACATGTTCACCAGGTTACTCAAGATTTAATGAAATTAGCTCTGCTTTATCGTCAGGAGGTTTCAGACCCAAGCAGCGAAACTCAGCAATTGTTACACTCTTTAGATCTAGATTTCCTTGAACAAGATTTACCTACACTGTTTGACGCTGTTCAATTTGGGGTTGAGCGAATTCAGGAAATTGTTTCTGCGCTCAGAAATTTCTCTCGTGTAGATAAAGCTGAATTCGAATCGACGGACATTCATAAGCTCATGGATAGTACCTTACTTTTACTTGAAAATCGACTCAAAGAAAATCTGGGACGTCCTGAAATTACATTGATTCGAGACTATGGGAATCTTCCGTTAGTTGATTGTTACCCCGGTCCTCTCAATCAAGTTTTTATGAACATTTTGACGAACGCAATCGATGCGCTCGACCAAAAATATGATGAGCAAGAAGAGAGAGAATGTTGCAATGTTCCTGGTCAGATTACGATCAAAACCGTATTAGCGGATAACGATTGGGTCAAAATTGCGATCGCCGATAACGGTCTTGGTATTCCCAAAGAGGTTCAGCAGAAGATTTTTGATCCATTTTTCACAACAAAGCCGGTTGGCAAGGGTACCGGTTTAGGGATGTCTATCAGTTACCAAATTATCGTTCAAAGGCATGGAGGAATGCTGGAAGCGTATTCTCATCCTGAAAGTGGAACAGAATTTGTCATACAAATTCCTGTTAGGCGAGAAACATAACCCGTGACAGAACTCCCCTGCACAACTTCTACCGTGCTGATGAAGGGGTAGGGGAAATATTGTTAAGGGGGAACAAGTCAAATATCATCTGAGTCTTTGGCGATCGCCCATGAACAGGAACTGACATCACGGGTGCGGTTTAAGCAGCAAAACCTGATGAGTGCGGAGTTGTCCCCCGCCACTGTTGTTACGCTCTATCTGTTGCCGACTCGAATTTGCGTCTCCGGCAAAAGCTTCAAACGAAACTTGCGCCAGGGAGCCGCATCATTCTTCACTCCTTCAATGTGGGAGATTGGGAACCGACGCGTACGGCACAAGTGGTCGATGTGATTAATATGTATAGCGTTCCTAAGTGATTTGTGAAATGAAATGTGAGAGGTGGGGCGGGGACACCCCGCCCCACCCCGCACAATTGATTTTTGATTGCGATAGGCGCTGTTTGTTTCGTGTGGGGGT
>JAYKJC010000426.1:0-6340 GCA_035285885.1 Leptolyngbyaceae cyanobacterium
CCCATATGGGCAAATAGGCGGAAATATGTCCACCTAAGATCCTATTTTGGGCAGATAGGTGGAACACTGTCCACCTAAGATCCCTATACAGGTAAATAGGTAGAATGATTCAGTATAATCAGCCCTCCGATTCAGAACTGAATTTGTTTAGAGTTTATTCATCATCTCTTTTCAAGTTGTCTACCTATGCAAGCAGAACCTCGCCCTAAGAAACTACTCGATCAGGCCCGGGACGCGGTTCGCTTAAAGCATTATTCCTACCGCACAGAGCAAACCTACGTGCAATGGATTCGCCGCTTCATCCTCTTTCGCAATAGACGTCGAGGCTTCGCCTTGCTTAGATGCTCTTAGGGCGATCGCCATCAAGCTGCACAAGATCGTGGGCGGCATCCCACTGGCCTGACTTGGCAAGGGTTAGCGCTCACAGGTCATCGTGTCCTTCGGGTTCGGCATCGACTCGTGGCAATCATCGTGTCTGTCTTGTTCACGGTTTCCTTCACCCGTATATGTTATTACCCCAATGCAGATGTCTGCTTTGCCTAATGCTGACATCTGCTTGGCCTAACGATGGCACTCTGAGTGCCGTGATCGGGATGCACGCACCCCATTCACACACTGAGGATACGCAAATGTCGGCACTATTTTGGTCATGCACACACTGAGCACACGCAATGATCGGGGCAGCTTACTCTAACGATCGCACGTTATTTCCCTGGCGATCGCCCTTCCTTCAGATGAAGAAGGGGCGATCGCCCTTTTATCGGGGGTACATGACGGATTGCACAGTGTTTTAAGCTACTAGACACAGCTTAAGAAACTGGATCAGTGATGACACTAAATCATAACGGAACTGTCCGCTAATCCGGCGATCGCTAACTCATTTGTGTCAAAACTAAAGTCAATTCCGGTTAAGGCACCGCTGCCAGATAGCGTGATGTCCATGCGTTTAACGCCTTCCACCTTGACATCCAAGGTTTGAACGCTGTTGTTTCCCAGTGCTTCAATTGAAACTGTTTCAATCACGCTGTCATTAGAGTCAAAGAAAGTAACAAAGCTCCCCTCTTCTTCGATGTCCAGCAGTCCGACCTGGGTGACGACCGCCAACGCATCAAAGTCAACAGTAATAGTTCCGCCCTTGGCTGCATCATCTGCATCAGAAGAGTCTCCGTCTTCTGAAATAATCAGCACATTTCCTAAGGTGTCAGACGTAAGATCCTCATCGCCTCCGGTGATATTTTCTGTGTCGAAAATCATCACTCCAAATTCAGACAGCGTTGAGAAGGTAGCGCCTTCGAACTGATCGGTAACTAAGGTTCCGGAGCTGAGGCCAACACCCTCAAAGTCAATGGTGATGGCTTCGCTTTCATCAGCTAAGAATGAATCTGTCCGTGCATTCCCTATGTCGGCTCCGGTCAGCTCATTTAGCCCCAAAGCGTCGGCAAATTCAGGAGCCAGGAGTAAGTCTGCATCGGCAATCGTCAGCTCATCGTCGGTTGTTTCCAGAATTCCGGGAATGCTGATGTCGAATAAGATCTCCAAGCCGTTGCCTTCCAGTGTATCTGCGACGAAAAAGCCGCTTGCAGCGTCCGAAACTCGGTTGGCATCAAAGCCAATTGAAAAATCTCCAATAGTGACAGCGTTGTTGAAAGTCACTGTGCCTTCGTGCTCAATCGAGCCATCTACAGGAGCAAACGGATCGGCTGTAAACGTAAAATCTGTTTCGTCGGTAATGGCAAATCCAACTTGAAAGTCGCTTGAGAAAGGGATTGCATTACTATCAACGCCTGTTAGTGACAAGCCTGCGACTGATTCCAACAATGGCAAATCCAGAAATACACTTGTTGTGCCAGCTTCGACTAGAAACGTATTGTTACTCATTTTTATTCCTCCATTGTTAATATGCGTTAAACCCACACTCATTGATGGGAGCGTTGCTTTATGCAGACATGTCAAATACAGCGCTATGCGCGTTAGTTAAGTAAGTACAGTTGTGTGGAGCGCGGTGCGCCCCACACAACTGTTTTTGTGTTTAACGCGTTTGCAAACCGCTATAAACAGAGTCCAAAGGTGAACTCTCCTGAAATGTCTTGAAACCCATCAAATTCATCTTGTCAATTTTCTTCGGGTGAAGAAGGTTGACCGTTCACCCGTACATACGCATGACGTATCTGCTCGGATCACATTTGGTAGAAAGAATTTTTCAAAAACTTGGTAAGGCCCAACTCGTGAAGGTTTGAGCCTGTTTCAAATTTATCATTACAGTGCTCTGCAGGTTGGTTGAGCGAGTTTTGATCCGATGGATGGAGTCAACCGTATTAACTATTGAACACAACACGTTCAATAAGCAGTTCTTAGGAGGTTTCCATATGTTGAGTTTTAACCGAACTCTTTTGACCGTTGGCTTAGCTGGGTTGGCATCAATGATGAGCCTGGTGATGCCAGCTGCAACAGATGCTCAAACTCAAGTGACTAACACTCAAATGGCTTCAACGGCGAACAAGTCATCGACCCGAGAAGCAACCATTGCTGAGATTGCCTCTTCCAATGACGCCTTTGAGACACTGACCGCAGCACTTCAAGCAGCTGAGCTGGTTGACGTGTTAAACGGTGAGACAGAGTATACGGTATTCGCGCCTACGGATGAAGCCTTCGCAGCTTTGCCAGAAGGTACGGTTGAATCGCTTTTGCTGCCCGAAAATCGCGATCAGCTAGTTCGGGTATTGACGTATCACGTTGTTCCTGGAAGCGTCATGTCAACAGACCTAAGTGACGGTGTTGTTGCTTCTGCAGAAGGGAGTGACTTGGCGGTGTCTTTGAATGGTGGCTCGGTATCGATTAATGGAGCATCTGTGATTCAAGCCGATATAGAAGCGCGGAATGGCGTGATCCATGTGGTTGATCAGGTCTTGTTGCCTCCCAATCTGTAATTGCCCTGTAATCGCCCTGTAATCCCTCTGTAACCGAAAGCCCCAACGGGGGCTTTCGTCCAGGCATTCATATTCTCTATAGCACGTGGCGGACAGCAATTCGACGTATTCCCATGCAGCGAACACTTCTACTTCAAAATCGCCGTACAATCAGTCAGTCTTCGTGTGTGGCTGCACCGTCAAATTTTCCGACTCAGCATGACCAAACGCCTCATCTTGTTGGATTTCAGAAATCAATGGCACCGGACATTCCTTCAACCTCACATCCAGTCACAGCTCAATCCACTGACCTAGAACTTTTGAATGCAATCAAAGTTGGCCAAGTCGATGGACTGAGTACTTTGTATGACCGCTATGCAACGCTACTATGTGCGATCGCTCGACGTGTTCTGAATAATCCAGAAGAAGCTGAAGATATTATGCAGGAAGTGTTTCTGAAGATTTGGAAGCAGCCTTTTCTTTATGACCACAGTCGTGGTTCGTTTAGTAATTTTTTGGTAACGATGACTCGATCTCGGGCCATTGATAAATTGCGATCGCGGGGTGCCCAATTTCGTTTTCTTCAACGCTGGCAGGTATCGGTTTCCTCTATCTATTCAGAAACTCTGTTGGAATCGGTGTCCGTCGAGGAGCGTTCAGAACTGGTTCGTTCGGCAATGACTACTCTTTCTAGTAACGAACGGCAAGTGTTAGAAATTTCTTACTATGAAGGGTTAAGTTATCCCCAAATAGCAGAGCGATTAAACGTCCCTCTGGGTACCGTCAAATCGCGTGCCCGAACAGGACTTCAAAAACTTCGACACGCACTTAATCACACTCTTTGAATCCCACGGCTATGACTCGTTCTAATCATTCTGACAGCTGGCACGATCAACTTGTAGACTATGTTCTCGGCAACCTCAGCCCAGATGCCGAATCTGCTTTGTTAGAGTATGTTGCGGATCACCCGGCTCTTGCAAAGGAGTTGGCAGAGCTTCAGGAGTCCCTTTCTGCTCTTCCTTATGCTCTCCCAAGCAATGTTCTGTCGGCTGAACTAAAACAATCTATTTTGATGGCAGCGACTCAGGAGGCTCAGGAGGATCAGGACTCGTCTGCTTCTTTATCAGCGGCTGATCATCGCCAACCCCAATCTCGTTTGGTTCAACCAAAGCGCACCATGGATAAGCAACGATTGCTTCGATGGATGCCTTTGGCTGGGGCGATCGCCGCTTCTTTGATCGTGGTTTTGGGTATTGATAACTATCGATTGCGGCAGAGCATGGCCAAATCTGCTCAGCTCCAACAAAGTCTTCAGAATGCCCTCCAGCAAAATCAGCTTGAGCTTGATCAATTACAAAAGCAAGTTCAGAATGTTGTTCCTGTTGTAACGTCTCTTCGAGAACCGAATTCCATTGTTTATCCCCTAGTTGGCACTGGGCCAGCCAAAGGGGCAACTGCCCGGCTTGTCGCTGTTCCCGGACATCAAAGCATGGTGCTGGTGTCAGAAAATATGCCGACCCTGACAAATAATCAGATTTATCGGTTATGGGCGATCGCCGACACTGATGCATCTGAGCCTCCTCAATATTGCGGGCAGTTTAGAACCACTCAAAATGCGATCGCTGAATGGACTGCTCCGACAGCAATTTGCAGTGAAATGCCTGAGCAAGTAGTGATTACTCTTGACCGTCCGAATGATCCGATCGACTCAGCAGGCCCACTGGTGATGCAAAGCCAAACTTAATTAGCAGCTTGCCTGTTTGTGACCGTGATGGACTAGATGGGCCTTACTCAACTCGTTCAATTGCATCGTCTGCTTTAGCGACTTTTTGCCCAAAACCCTCTTTTCTTCATTGAAATTGGAGAACTTTGCCAAGTCGTGAGTAGAGGTAAGCAAGCACAACAAACGAAATCGCTTCGAACGACTTTAAGATTACGTGCATGTTGATATTGCCTAACATTCATCTACAGGTTACTTACCTGTTCTCAACTGCAAGCTAACGGCAAAATTGAGTGTTTGCAAGGGAAGGAAAACGTAGCAGCAAGCATTTCGGTTAGTTCGCTCCGATGACGTGTTAGCTGGATGCTGCCAGCGTGCGCATGATGAAATCAATCTGAGCATAGTTTTGCAAACCTTTATCTCTTACCGTAATCGCGGAGTCTCTGTTAACACTACCTCTAGCTCGACAAAGCCAATCTGTCTTTCGCAGATAGCTTTAAGCTTGGCACGAAGCTGATCTACTGAACGACCATCAAACGGATAATGGGGTTGTAAGTAAATAAGAATGAAATGAAACCGACCCAGTTTCAATGCTGAAACATCCATCAGAGAGTAGCCTTGGGTTTCAGCGATCGCTACTGTAGCCTGCCGAATCGTTGATACAACACTAGGCGCAGCGGACTCTCCAGCAATTTCGGCCAGTGCTTCTAAAAATAGGGAAACGGGTTGCTTAATGATAATGACGACCAGGATCAGGACTACAATCGAGTCAGTGATTGGCAACAAGCCTTTTAGCGGAGTGGTTGCCAAAAGAGGGGCTAGACCAAACGCCAATCCTACCCCGGCGCTAAGAATGCCATCGACAATGGCTGCTTTCATCTCGGTTTTGAGAATGTCGCTCTGTTTGTGGGTTTTCACCCAGTTGTAGTGATGCACGTAGGCAACCCCCAGGCAAATGGTCACCATGAAAATGGAGTACGCTACGACCTTGCCGAAGCCGATTTCTGGTGAAGTGTTGCCAGAAGCATAGGCAATGATTTTTGCGATCGCAGAAACCGCCGCAAACAGCAAAATGCCTAATAACACCACAGACCGAAAAGTGACATAGAGAGACTCATCAGCGTAATAGCCAAAGGGTCGAGTTTTGTCCCAGGGACGCATCACTGATTCCCCCACTTTAGCCGCTACGATGGAAGAGAAAAAGTTAACCCCCGAATACAACCCATCCACCAAGAGCGCATCGGCATTAGAAATCCAAGCAGTAAACACCCCAGCAATAGCCATCACTAAATTAGCCCATCGAGCTGTTCTTAGAGAGCGTTGCTCGAAGGTGCTAGTTAGTTTAGCTGAATGAATTGCCATTGTTTTAGCGGCGAAATAATAGTCTATTTTCAGCCAAATCTTATCATAACCGTTTTTTTGCGGGATACAGGCGATCGCTTCCGTCACCTCAAACAACTCATAGAAGATAGTTTGATAGCTGAGGGGCGATCGTCTTTGGTAGATTGGGTTTTCGCCGTTTTACCTCATTCAACACAACACCTATTAGAAATGGCGATCGTACTCGACGAATCTGTGGCAGGATCCAGCGAATGATCGAGCTGAGCCGCGAACGCCGTCGAGTACGACGCCGTCGGGCTAGCGGCGTTCTTCGGCTCCAGCGAGGTTGTTCTTCCGCAGCGCCAGGATTGTAGTATATGTCACCCAACATTTG
>JAYKJC010000427.1:0-2573 GCA_035285885.1 Leptolyngbyaceae cyanobacterium
CTTTTTCACGTTTAAACCTCAAGGGAATGCATTGGATGAGGCAGAGGTGCATGTGTTTCTGCCCTCAAATGCGTCCTTCACTAGCGATTTGATGCCGCTGATTACCGGAGAGAATGGTCTTATTGCCAATAACGGGTGGTCGCTGGACGGTTCGCGAGCGGATACAGCCTCCGAATTTCCTTACCCCTGGTTTGAGATGGTGTTTGATATCAGCACCGATGCGGAGCAGTCAGGCCATATCTTAATTGGTCAAACCAATGGTCAGGCGATTCAAGTGACGGTGCTGTACCCGTCAGAGATGGCTGAAGCCTACTGGGATTCAGCCAGAGTCATTCTAGATAGTTTGGAATTTGATCCAAGTCTTCTACCGATTACCAATTCGCTCTAAGGGAGTGTAATGACTATGAATCAACGTTTTTTGATAACTGTAGGAGCGATCGCCCTCCTCAGCATCACTGCCTGTTCGTCCGCTTCGACGGACTCCTCGACTACCGCCGATGCTAACTCTGAAGCCGTCCCCGAAGAACCTTCCACCACTGAACCACCATCATCTACAGATGAGTCCGTTGTGACGCCTGACTTACCTGAAGGTGTGAGCATCAGCAACGATGGCCAAATGGTTGTGATGGAAGAGTTTAGCACCCTTGATGTTTACTGCATCGATGGGAGTGGTCAATTGGCCATTTCCTATGTTGGGGAAGGGGCCTTTGACAACCAAGTGGTTGCTTGCGGAGAAACGTTTGAGGCATTTGATGCAGCCCGAGAAGCAGGCTTTGCTGATGTCAATCTTGTGGCTCCTGTTGTGGATGGGAGTTCATTGCAATTGCAAGATACAGAGTACACACAGGTGCAGTGCCTCAGCGATCATGCTGGTTTAGAACCTGCGGGCAGTGAAGAATCGGAGGGACATATGGTTCTGAACTGTTTATAAGCGAAGCCGTTAAAGCTTTCGCTTTCGCCTCAAGAATCGCATACCCAATCGTTGGAACACCAACCTTTGTTGGCAGCCCCTGGTATGTTCCCTGCATGTTTCTCCGATTGCAGGGTGCGAATAAAATACCGGGGGCTTGGGTTTTCGATAACTGGAGTGGGATAAGATCGCTGGGGAATCTAAAAAATATATGAAAATCAATATCTTTCATAGGTTTCACCGTATGATTCTTAGTTAGTTTTTTGTTCATCACTAACAAATCAATATGAAAATTAAGTCAGCCCTCATCGCTACAGCAACAGCCTTAACTTCCATAGGAATTGCATTTACAGCAAAAGCAGATACGGTAGCCGCCCACTGCGACATTTATGCTCCGGGGGATAGCTATCCATCGCTGTCCCATAACTGTACGTTTTCTCAGCGCCAGGGATTTGTCGATATTCGATTGGACAGTGGCCGAGAGTATGACTTCAGACCCGTTGGCGATCAGCCAGGTAACTTCGTTGATGAGAATGGGAATGCCGTTTATCGTCAAGCCGGACTCGGTACGGATGGACAGATCTTTCAGTTGCCTGATGGCTCAAAGCTTTATGTTTATTGGGATACGAGTAGTTCCTATGGTAGACAACCCGCACAAGTTGTCAATGCTCGGGTGGCGACGTTAATGGCTCGCGAGACCGGGGCTCAAATTAACCTGCGAACCTCTCCAACCATTTACTCGCGCGCGAATGGCTATGGTTTAGCTGGTGACCAGGTCAATATTCTGGAATGTGTACAGGATAGTGACACTGTGGGCAGCGACCTTAACTGGTGTCGAGTCCAGTTTTTGCAGTCTGGAGCAATTGGCTGGATTCGCAGCGACTTCATTATCTTTCCTAGTGATGGGTTCTAGATTCTAGTTGTTAGGGGCGATCGCATCTCAGTACTCTGAATGTGAGGGATGCGATCGCCTTTTGTAAATCATTCGCACACTTAGAATTTCGATGAGATATTCCACACTTATTTCAGGGTCGTTTCCCTTCATTACCGGGGTGCTGTTACTGGGCTGCGGTGGTTCTTCCGAGACGACGTCATCATCAGGAGCGGCGACGTTTCAAGGAGAATTAGTGACCTATGAATGTAAGGATGGAGTCACGTTTACCGCGCGATTGTCAGAGGTGGAGGCGATCGCCGATTTGCCCGACAACCCAAATCTAGGCTTACCCCGAGTCGAAGCAGGTAGCGGAGCAAAATATAGCGACGGCACCACAACATTGTGGGATAAAGGCGGAGAAGCCTTCGTAGAATCCAACGGCGAAATGATTCTTGTCGATTGTCAGGCGTCTCAGTCTGTTGCAGATACCAGCACCCCATCATCAACCTCAACTCCCATTGAAGGATCAGCGAATAACGCTCAGCAATCAACGACTACAGCGGATACCTCAGGTTCGGGCATTAAGACTCAGCGCGTTCAGTTTCAGGCAGGAGCCAACGGAGCTACCGTTCAGAATTCTATTACCGGATACGAAACGATCGACTATGTTCTCGGTGCTCAGGCCGGACAATCCATGAATGTCAGTATGGCAACTGACAATGGGGCCAATTATTTCAACATTCTTGCCCCAGGAGAGAATGAAGTTGCCATGTTCAATGGCTCAACCAA
>JAYKJC010000428.1:0-8142 GCA_035285885.1 Leptolyngbyaceae cyanobacterium
GGCATAAGTCTCGATACCGGCCTGCCCTCATCCCCCAGCCCCTTCTCCCAAAACCGGGAGAAGGGGAGCGAGCGGTTTGAAGTCCCTCTCCCAAGTTTGGGAGAGGGATTTAGGGTGAGGGCTAATGGGTAGCAAATTTACGCCAAGCGGTACTAGTCTCGATCTTTCAATTTTTGTAGCTGATCACGAATGATGGTGATAGCGGTGCCGTTGTCTCGGGCAGCGTAGAGTTCGGCAGCACGGGTCAGATCTTTAACGGCCTGGTTATCTTTAAGTAAGTTAGCCAGCACTAGCCCTCGATTATGATGCGCTTCAGGAGATTCCGGTCGTGCCTGGATAACTTCGGTGAATGACTCAAGGGCCAATTGATAGTCTCCCGACTGAAAAGCATCGTAGCCCTGATGAAAGATGCTTGCTACATCAGATTTCTTGAGGGCAGGTGACATCAACACGGCATCGGTAAAGAGCGCCACTTTGCTGCCTTTGCCGAGATAGGCCCAGATCATTACGCCTGCCCCGAACCCAAGGGCGATCGCCACCACACTCAACCACGCCACAAAGTTGATGATTTCCATAGTGAAAAGTCCGAGATATAAAGAGCCTCAACAAGGCAGGCATTCAGTCGTTCGTCGATGGGGGCGATCGCCTTCCCGGTACTTGACCTGAGGCAACAACCGCACCCCCTACAATCAGAATACAGGCGATCGCCACGGTCGCTGTCGGTTCCGCCAATCCAAAAAGAATCAGCACCAGCGTAGACAGCAGCGGCGCACCGTAGGACAGCACACCCAAGAGCTGAATGTTGCCAAACTTGACGCCCACATCCCACGTAAAAAAGGCCAGCCCAACCGGGCCGAGTCCCAAGCCCAAAATGGCGAGCCATTCAGTGCCTTGAGGGATCACGGTTTGTTCAAACAGGTGGTGACAGACCGTTGCCAGCACTGCCGTTACCCCACAGAAGCCCCCCACGGAGCTGGTAGGAATGGCTCCAATTCTGCGAGACAGCACAGAATAGCTCGACCAGGTGACCGCACAGATGAGAGCCGCCAGATAGCCGACGGTATAATCGGGGTTCAACGTGAGCGATCGCCCCTGGGTGACGAGAATGCCCGCGCCAATAAAGCCCAATGCCGCTCCCATAAGATGAACGATGGACAGCCTTTCATTGGGTAAGGCCGCAGAAAACAGCACAATCAGCAAGGGCCACAAATAGGCGATGAGGCTTGCTTCGATGACTGGCGCGTTGCGCAGCGCCATGAAGTAAAAGAAGTGATAGCCAAACAGTCCGGCAATCCCCAGCATCCACACGGGCCAGGGCAGCATCAAATGAGTGAGAATGGAGCCCCCTTGCCGGAGCCAGAGAACCAGTCCAATGCAGAAGGCGATCGCAAAGGACATGGCCGTTAGCTGAAAGGGGGGCACCTCTCCACTCAGGTCTGTCAACAGGGCCAGGGTGGCCCACATGAGAATAGCGGTGAATCCGATGAGGGTCGCTCGCTTTGAATCAGGGGTGGGGTTCATCAAGAAACATTCATAAAGCGGTTTGCAACCGAGTTAAACACAAAAACAGTAGCGTGGCGCACGCTACGCCCCACACAACTGTACTGAACCAACGCGGATAGCGCTATAAGAAACTAGCGGTGCCATGATTTATGGCACCGCTAGTTTCTTGTGCTCGATTTTTAGCCGTTGGGTTGAAGGATGCTTAAAGGGTGACTTCCAGTCGCTTGAGGAAGTGCTCGAAACGGGATACGGCGATCGCCGTATCATCATCAGCCGTCACTGTGACCTGTTGGCCGTTGGTGGTGGGGGGCTCGTCGTGATCGTCGGTGCTGTAGCCCAACTGCTTCACAGTTCCCCTTAGTCGGTGAGAAAGCAGAATCGCTAACGCCTTGTAAAATCGGCTTCCAAAGCTTTCGTCATCCTGTAGCTTTTGAGCCAAAAGCGGACGAGGAATGGCCAGCACGAGGGAGTCTTCCATTGTCTTGACGGTTGCCGAAGGCGGACGGGCATCAACAAACGACATTTCTCCAACGACTTCTCCGCTGTAGAGTCGGGCCAGTTCTCGAACGCCCATCGCTGCAATCGAAACGACAAGCGTACCGTCCAGCATGATGTAGAGCGTATCCACCGGGGTGCCTTCGTTGATCAAAACCGTGCCAGATGGAATCGCGCGTTTCTCTCCAGTTTCGATGAGCCAATCAACGTCGCGATCGCTCAATTCATTCAAAAAAACGAGAACTTTATGCATAGTTGATGCGTGTAATAAGTACGGTAGGAATTTCTCAATCTTGCCTAGATTGGGAACAGGAGTTTTCGCAAAGTGGTTTTAGTGTATAGACTTCAACGACTGCCGCGATTACGGCCAGATTCAAAGCACCCTGAGCATATCTTGGCAAAAGATGTCACGAAACATAGATAGTCGGCTTTTTCTTCATAGAAGCTCTAAAAATGGGGGGCGTTGCTGACGATGGGGACAGTCAACCATTCAGAATGTGCAGACATCCTGCACACATTTGGCGAATACTTTAGGGGGGCGATCGCCTTTCGGCATATAGCGAGTTGCTAATAGATCAAGTACAAAATCACCCCGTGAACAAGGGGCTTAAGCCCCTTGCCTGTGCTTAATCCATTTGCACACCGCTCTAGATTCACCAGAGCAATGCCAATCTCCCACGGAAACCATCTCTCGAATCAGCACAGTTTCCTGCCGCCAACTTCACATAAAATTTACATACGGGGGTGAACGCCATCAGGACAATCCTCACAAACCCAAAGACTCCAAATTCAAAAGAGGGGCGGCGGGCTTGTATGTGTTGAGCTTTCTTCTAATTTCTGGTTCCCTGCCTCTGGCAGGGAGCCGCTTCTGGAGCTTCCGGCTCCATTTGAATGGGAGCCAGAGGCTCTGATGGGCATTCCCAGCGTCTCGCTCGGAACAAGGAATACGCTAAACACATTCAAAAAAGGGGAAGCGGGCTGAGCCCGCTTCCCCTTTTTTGAGCTTTAACAGCCCGATTCCCTATAGTGCCTAGCTCTACAAGGAATCGGGCTCATCGAGTGATAGTCCGCGCATGGAGCGATCCAGTAGTTGAATCGGATGCAGGATCGGGATCTGGGTTTCTCGTCCTCCCATGTGTTTTTGAATTTGCAGGGCGCAGCCGGGGTTGGGCGAGGCAATCACATTCGCGTGGGTGTTCATCAAATTCTCGACTTTTTGCTGCCCCAATTCATTCGCAATCTCAGGTTGCAGCATGTTGTAGACGCCCGCACTGCCACAGCACAGGGCGGCATCGATGGGTTCCCGTAGCTCGACCCCCGGAATTTTTCGTAAAAGTTGCCGGGGTTGGAGACTAATCTTCTGACCGTGCAGCAGATGACAGGCATCTTGATAGACCACTTTGAGAGGGTCAGGTGATAAAGGAGAAAGGGGTGCGGTGATGTCGATAGAGGCTAAGAACTCTTGCACATCGCGCACTTTTTTAGAGAAGGCGATCGCCCGCTCGCGATACGCCTCATCATGGCGAAGAATATGCCCATATTCCTTGAGGGTATGGCCACACCCTGCCGCGTTAATAATCACGGCATCCACATCCGTTCCCTCGAAGCTGTCAATCATCTGACGGGCGAGGGCTTCGGCCTGGTGTTCTTGTCCCTGGTGGCTGGGCAATGCCGAACAGCAGCCCTGGGAGGGAGGAATCACGACTTCACACCCGTTACCCGTGAGCACTCGAATCGTTGCGTCATTAATCGTCGGGAAAAAGAGCCGCTGCACGCAGCCCAAGATCATTCCTACCCGATAGCGCTGCTTTCCAACTGCTGGAATGACGGTGGGACGATTGTCCTGAAAGGTCTGGGCGGAGAGGGGCGGCAGCAAAGACTCCATGGCGGCGAGGCGAGGCGACAGTTTCTCTAGCAGAGCCGTTGACCGCAGCAGCGATTGGAATCCCAGTTTCTGATAGACCCACAATGGAACGAGAAGGGGACGCAGGCGTTTGGGGTAGGGAAACAGCGAGAAAATTAGCTTACGAAAGAGCAAGTCTCCCATACTGCGAGGGTGATTACGCTCAACCTGGGGACGGGTGGCAGCGATGAGCTGGTTGTATTGAACGCCAGACGGGCAGGCGGTTACACAGGCTAAGCAGCCCAGGCAGGTGTCGAAATGCTGAGACACGGCGGGCGAAAAGGGGATGGTTCCTTCTTCAATGCCGTCCATGAGATAAATGCGTCCTCGGGGAGAATCCATTTCTGTGCCCAACACGCGATAGCTGGGACAGGTGGCGAGGCAAAACCCGCAGTGGACACAGGCATCGATCAGTTTTGGATCGGGCGGATCCATCGGGTCAAAGCCCTGAAGGAATGGAGGCTGCTCTGGGTTGACGGCTGGAGATGGAGTCTGTGTTTTGTCAGCAACCATGAGGATGAGGGTGTAGATGGACGGGATGGAGGGGGGAGGGTAGAGGGATGGAGAGGAGAGTAGAGGGATGGTGATGTGGTGAGGTGGAGGGTCAAGAATAAAAGGAAAAGGGGGGAGTTAAAGGGAGTGAATGAATCGTCCGGGGTTGAGGTGGTGGTGGGGGTCAAATTGTGTTTTCAGTCGTTGCATGAGCGGAAGGGCGTTGCCGCTGTAGCCCCAGACATCGAGCTGTTGTTTCCAGGAGAGGGGCGCTTCGAGAATGGAGAGGAATCCGCCGTGGGTGTCGCACCACTGTCGGAGGGGGAGAATCGCGGTGGGGGCGATCGCCCCTCCATCAAACTGAATCCGACCGAGTCCGCTGCTGGCATGAATGTGGGCGATCGCCCCAGTGGATACATCAGGGGGTAACAGATGGGGAAGCTGGTGCAGGGTGGCGATCGCCTGGTTGGGCAACACTCCTATTTTGCAGGTGATTGGAGTCTGTGTGTCGGTGGGATGCATCGGGTCTTGTAATTGTCTCCATAGATGCGCTTCTGGCTCGTCTTGGAGCGGGGGCAGGCTGGAGAGGGAGTGGGCCGTTGCCAGATTTCCAAGCTGCTGCATTTGCTGTTCGACGCTGACGGCAATGCTTTCAAATTGAATGGCTAGCCCCAACGAATGGTCTGGATCATCTGAATGGGAGAGCCCTTCTACATTAAGCCGTTGGAGGAGGGCGGGAGACAGCACATCAAACCGATGAGGCGTGAGGGACGACGCCAGCACGGTTGCAGTGAGGGCTTGGATGCTGTTGGCGTCTCCGACAATTACCGCTGTTTGCGAAGTTTCTGCCCTGGGATAGACCCGAAAGGTGAGCTGACTGATCATGCCGAGGGTGCCGTAGGCTCCGGTCATCAGTTTCATCAGGTCATATCCGGCGACGTTTTTCACGACGCGTCCCCCAGCTTTGGCTAACGTGCCATCGGCGCGCACAAAGGAAATGCCGATGACTCGGTCTCTCACTCCACCATAGCGCTGACGCAACGCTCCTGTGTCTCCGGTGGCGACCACACCGCCGAGGGTGGCGTGGTCGGCATAGGCCGGATCAAGCCCGACATGCTGCTGCTGTTGCTGAAGTGTTTCCGTCAACGTGTGAAAGGGCATTCCGGCTTCTGCCGTGATCGTTAGATCACCAACCGCATGGTCAATCAGTCGATTCAATTTTTCGGTGCTGATGAGCAGGTGAATGTTCTCAGCGAGTCCGCCCCACTGCACTTTGCTGCCATTGCCCAGAGGCATCATCCGCCAGTGATGCTGAGCCGTGCATTTGACAACTTCGGCGAGTTCTTCTTGGGTGTTGGGATAGACGACACAGGGGAGACAGGAATGAGGGGCGATCGCCCCTGAGAGGCGATCGCGCAGAGATTCCGGCAATTCTTCCCCAGCCATCACCTGCGATGCCCCCACTAAGGTTTGCAGGTGCTGAAGAATCGTGGACTGGGGGACAGAACTCTGAATGACCGTCATATGGGCTTCCTAAATGATTCATGGGTCGTCCTAATATTTTAGGGACTACCTTCACCGTCCGATAGCTCTACATCGATCTACGGACTGAGGCGCAGGTGTGGATCTCTTGCTGTGAAAGGGTTCTGGCCACGTTCAATGATTTAACGCGAAAGCGGTAGGCGATATGATTCAATCACACAATGCGCTGACCAGGCACTCTAATCCCTGCTGTATCGGGCAATAAAGCGGTTTGCAACCGCGTTAAGCACACAAACAGTCGTGTGGGGCGCAGCACACCTCTGACTGTTCTTAACCAACGCGCATGGCGCTGTATTTTAGATACAATTCAAGGCGCTGATGAAGGAACGAGCATTCAAGACCTCCAATCACGTCTTAAACCAGATCCTAGTCATTGCCCCAATGATGGCCTTCTGATCAGCCGTTCCATTTCTGTCCACATTCTCTCGTTCTATGGAACATCGCAAAACCCCTGTCCTTGGTCGTCTTAGATTTCACCCTAGCCGCAGTAGCAGGTTTATGTTGCTATGGGCGATCGCCCTCTTAATGGTGCTATGGATTGGGGGAGGACGCGGATTGCCCACCTATGGCCTGAGTCCGTTGGAGACCAACCCTGAAATTGCCGATGTGGTGCTCGACGGTCAGTCTCTGTTTGAGGTGACGCCCTATGGCAACACCACTGCCCGCGACCGAGCAGATCTCATTTCATCCAAACTGGCCGATGCGATTGACAATTCCATTAGCGTCTCGCGGAATAGTACGTCGATTGTTCTGCTCGATGCTACAGGTGAAACGGTTGAAAATGGGCGTCTGCTAACCGTTAGCAAAAGTGATGTCCAATACTATAACCAGACCTATTCGACGGACCTTACGGCGGCCCAGTTGGCGGCAGAGTGGGAATCCGAGATTCAAGATGCGTTGGATCGGGCACGAAACCAACGCACTCCAGATGTGTTTCGGCAATCGCTACTGTTCTCGGCTGCAGCGCTGATTTTAGCGGCGATCGCCCACTGGTGGCTGCGGCGGGTTCAGCGGCGAGTTCTCGAACATCCGCTCCAGGCCCTTCGACGGCTGCTTCAACAGTCCGAATCGGATACTATTCAGATTCGCTCAACCCTGATCAAATGTACGCTCAGCATCAGTCTTTTCCTGCTGCGAATCGTTTTTTGGGCGATCGCCATTGGGTATGTGATCAATTCATTTCCCCAAACCCGCGTGAGCGGCTACCGCGCCCTTCGGACGGTTCAAGACAGCCTGTTTTCTCCGGTGTTTCCCCTCGGCGACAACTCGTATTCCGTTATTGATCTGCTGGTGTTGCTGGGTGCTTTTTTCGGCATCTTTCTGGCAGCGACGCTCATTACGAATGTTCTGCGATCGCGCATTCTCAACATTGCGGGGTTAAGTGCGGGGTCACGGGAGGCGATCGCCGCCCTCACCCGATATACCCTCATTGCCCTCGGTGCCCTGGTCATTCTCCAGGTCTGGGGATTGGATCTCAGCTCCCTCACCTTGCTCGCCAGTGCCCTGGGTGTGGGGATTGGATTTGGCTTTCAAAACATCGCAAGAGACTTTGGCAGCGGGCTGATTCTGCTGTTTGAGCGCCCCGTTCAGGTGGGCGATTTTGTTGAAGTGGGCGACTACAAAGGCACCGTTGATCGAATTGGCGCACGCAGCACCAGCGTCAAGACCCTGGATCGCATCTCGGTAATTGTGCCAAATTCCTATTTCTTAGAGAACCAGGTGATTAACTGGAGCCACGAGAATCCATTGTCTCGCATCTCCATCCCGGTTGGCGTTTCCTACAGCTCTGATCCAGAACAGGTGCGCACTTTACTCCTCAAAGCCGCCGACAAGCACTCAAGCGTTGTGAATCATCCCAAACCTCAAGTTTTCTTTGATGGATTTGGAGACAGTGCGCTCAATTTCCGACTGCTTGTTTGGATTGTGAATCCCGACCGTCAGCTTATTATTAAAAGTGATTTGTACTTTCAAGTCTTTGCAGTATTCAAAGAAAATAACATCACGATTCCCTTTCCTCAGCGAGATTTGCATGTCCGCTCTGGGCATCTTCCCATTAGCCTGGACGCATCCACGCAATCGAATGAATCGCATCTATTGAATGATTTAGGAGCAGAAAATGGGGGCTCGTGAATTTATCTTTAGGGACTTGCGAGGAAATAAAGTGCCCAAAAAACCAGAGAGAAGGGGGGGGGGGGGGGCCCGCCCCC
>JAYKJC010000429.1:0-6637 GCA_035285885.1 Leptolyngbyaceae cyanobacterium
GCAGGGGAAACATGCTCAAGCTTTAACCCGTAAAGTTACAGGTGTGGAGGGCGTACGGAAGTTCTGTCTCTAAAATAGGGTTCTCTAAAACATTTTTCTGACAAGTCGCGATTTGAAAATGCCGTAGAGCCATCAACTATCGCAACAACAATGGCAGAATAGAGTAGATTTAGTCAAAATTCTAAACATTTAAAGTGTCATTTAATGGCATGATCCGTTCTGTCCGAGATGACAAGGGGCTAACAGCGCATGGGTAGAATCGTTGGTATTGACTTGGGGACAACAAACTCCGTCGTAGCCGTGATGGAGGGGGGGAAGCCCTTGGTTATTGCCAATGCTGAAGGGTTACGCATTACCCCTTCAGTGGTTGCATTTAGCAAGGATGGCGAGCAACTGGTCGGACAGATGGCTCGTCGCCAGTCCGTCTTAAATCCCCAAAATACGTTTTTCGGTGTCAAGCGGTATATCGGTCGTAAGTATGCCGAACTCAGCCCTGAATCCAAGCGTGTTCCCTACACGATTCAGCGCAACGACCAGGGCAATGTTGAGGTGCAATGCCCTCGACTTCAGAAAAACTTTGCTCCCGAGCAGATTTCCGCGATTGTTCTGCGAAAGCTGGCCGATGAGGCAAGTCGATTTCTGGGGGAAGAGGTGACGGGAGCCGTCATTACCGTTCCCGCCTACTTTAACGACATGCAGCGTCAGGCCACGCGCAACGCAGGTCGCATTGCGGGTCTGGATGTCAAGCGCATTATTAACGAGCCGACGGCGGCGGCGCTTGCCTATGGCTTAGATAAGCGTCAGAACGAGCGGGTGCTGGTGTTTGATTTAGGCGGTGGAACGTTCGACGTCTCGATCTTAGACATCGGGGACGGAGTCTTTGAGGTGCAAGCCACCAGTGGGGATACTCAACTGGGTGGAAATGATTTTGATCGGCGGATTGTGGATTGGCTAGCCGAGCAGTTCCTCCAGACAGAAGGCATCGACCTCCGGCGCGATCGCCAAGCCCTACAGCGATTGATGGAAGCCGCCGAAAAGGCAAAGATTGAGCTGTCAGGTGTGGGTATTACCGAGATCAACCTCCCTTTCATCACCGCCACGCCAGAAGGCCCCAAGCATCTAGAAACGAAGCTGACGCGCTCTCAGTTTGAAGAACTGTGTAGTGATTTGGTCAATCGACTGCGGATTCCCGTGCAGCAGGCGATCGCTGATGCGGGCTTGATGCCAACCCAGGTGAGCAACGTATTGCTTGTGGGCGGTGGGAGTCGGATGCCGATGGTGCATGATTTGGTGCGATCGCTCCTGGGGCGAGAACCGACCCAAAACGTAAATCCAGACGAGGTTGTTGCCTTGGGGGCAGCGATTCAAGCGGGCATTCTCACGCAAGACGTGAAAGATATTCTTTTGCTGGATGTCACTCCGCTCTCATTAGGGCTAGAAACCATTGGCGGGGTGATGAAGAAGCTGATCCCTCGCAATACGACGATTCCGGTGCGGCGTTCTGACTCCTTTTCAACCGCAGAAGATAATCAGACGTTTGTCGAAGTCCATGTGCTCCAGGGGGAGCGAGAAATGGCCGCCGACAACAAGTCCCTGGGACGATTCAAGCTCATGGGCATTCCTCCGGCTCCACGGGGGGTGCCGCAAGTGGCGGTTGCCTTCGATATTGATGCCAACGGCATTTTGCAGGTCACGGCAATGGATAAAACCACAGGCCGCGAGCAGGGGCTTACCATTCAAGGGGCGTCCACTCTGAACGAAGCAGAAATTAATCGTATGCTTCAAGAGGCTGAACAGTTTGCTGATTACGACCGGGAGAAGCGCGATCGCATCGAAAAACGAAACCGCGCTGAGGCGATGACGTTCCAGGCGGAGCGCCAATTGAGAGAAGTGGCGCTTGATTTTGGCATGCAGTTCGCCAATCAGTATCGTCGTCGCATCGAAAGTTTGATTGATGAACTGCGCGACTGCCTCAAACGAGATGATGAGCGCGGCATTGACATCGCCCAGGCGGATTTGCAAGACGCTCTGTATGACTTGAGAAAAGAGGTCTATCAGTTCACCGAAGATGAAGAAGACGAGGGCATTTTTGAGACCATCAAGCGCACCATAACGGGCGATCGCGATTCCTATGACCGAGGTTCTTATGACCGAGGCTATGGCAGAGAGAGCTATCGTCGAAATCCCTATGATCGCGATCCGTACAGTCGTGATTCGTACGATCGTGAGCCCTACGGACGTGACCCCTTCGATCGCACGGGCTATGGTGACGAGGCCTATGGCCGTGACGCCTATGGGCGAGATGCTTACAGTCGTGAGCCGTACAGCCGCGATCCCCGCACCCCCGATGTGCCTCCGTCTCGCGGATCGTACAATCGAGGCCCATCACGTGATGATTTCTTTGATGATGAACGTCCGTCTCGTGGCTCCAGGCGTCCTCCCCGTGGACCCAGCTACGATCGGGGCGATCGCTTCGATAACGATACCTGGGATGATGATGATGATTGGCTGTAACAGCACGATTTCATGTGGCAGCGTGTCGTAACTCGATGATGTGTTTCTACACGTATCATTTCTATAAATTCTAATGATCTCTAGGGATCCCTCATTTTGACCCCGTTGAATTCGACTGCAATGCAAAATTTCCGAAATTACTACGAAATCTTAGGGGTGTCACGGGAAGCAACGGCTGACGAAATTAAAACAGCCTATCGCAGGCTTGCAAGACGCTTTCATCCAGACTTAAACCCTGGCGACAAGACTGCCGAGGAAAAGTTTAAAGATATTGGAGAAGCCTATGAAGTCTTGAGTGATCGAGACAAACGGGCTCAATATGACCAGTTCAGCGGGTACTGGAACCAGCAGGGGTTTCCAAAAGCGGGGCGGCGATCGCGCGGTCGCACAGGTCGGGACAAAGCCGCCGCTTCACCGAACGATATCGACTTTAGCCAATTCAAAGACTTCAATACCTTTGTGGACGAACTATTGAATCGTCAGGCTGGGGTGCCTCGATCTGCTCAAGGAGCCTCCGCGAGTCGTTCTCGCACGACTGGGCCATCAACCGCTGCCAGGGATGGGGGAGCATACGCCCGTGCTCGGCAGACCTCACCTGACCCTGATGCTGCGCGTTCTCGAACGCGACAAACAACCTATACCACTCCACCCAAGGATGTCGAAGCCCGTCTTTCAGTGCCGCTCGATAAGGCGTTTCGGGGGGGGCGAGAACGCATTCGACTGGAAAATGGGCGATCGCTCGATGTTGACCTCCCCGCAGGCATGACCAGCGGACAGCGCATCCGGCTGAAGAACCAGGGGGGAGATGGCGCAGACCTTTATCTGCGGATTGAAGTGGAATCCCATCCATTTTTCAAGCGCGTTGACCTGGATATTCAGTGTCGAGTCCCGGTTACGCCCAGTGAAGCCGCTCTCGGTGGAGCCATCGATGTCCCCACGCTCGATGGTCGCGTCAAAATGCGCATTCCTCCCGGTGTGCAGTCCGGCCAGAAATTGCGACTGGCGGGTAAAGGATACGTGGATCAGGGGAACAGAGGCGATCAAATCGTTGAACTGTACGTCATGATCCCCACAGAGCTGAGTCAGCGAGAAACGGATATGTATACGCGTTTGCGTCAGATTGAAACCTTTAACCCCCGCGCTAATTTGCCCGTCTAAAATACTCTTTTCGGAGTAATATCTCTCGCTGAGGCGCGTGCGCTATGAAGACCGATCCGGTCTTCATAGCGCAAAAAAACTCTTGCATTCGTAGTCAATTTGGGAAGTTTGCCAAGTCGTGTCCAGTCAGGTCATATGGTGATGACATATGGATGCCCAGCTCTAAATGTGGGGAGTGATGATAGTCCGGGCATTCTACAGGACGAATCGCTTGAAATCGCTTGAGATGGAAGGCGATCGCTCCATTCCCTGCCTCAGTATCATCGTGCTTTTTCTGTGGCCTACAGGAACCTTTCTTAGAAAAGTCATCAAAATTCATCAGAGTGTTATGAAACTGAAATCTTTTTGTTTTAGCGTCAAGCCCTTGGTACGGTATGATCCCAGTAATGCTTAATCATAATAAAAATTAAAAAATGAATTTATCCGCAGATGAGCACACCTTTACAAGTGACGTTTTAGACTCGCCAGTTCCGGTTCTCGTTAGCTTTTGGGCTCCTTGGTGCGGTCTGTGTCGGATGCTCGACCCTACGCTAGATCGATTGCAGGCTCAGTGGGGAAATCGTTTTAAGCTGGTGTCTGTTAACGCGGATACAAGCCTAAAGCTGGCAAACATGTATCGCTTGAAGTCACTTCCGACGATTATGTTGTTTGACCAGGGACAGGTTCGCTATAGAGTTGATCATTTTCGCAACTCAGATGACATCCGACGAGCATTTGGAGATCTCAATATTGTTTTGGAAGAAACAATGTTAAGTGCAAGCCGTCTGTAGAAGCTTCACTGTGGGCTTAGAGAATCCTCTATCCCTAGAGGGATCAACCAAAAATAAAATCCTAGAGGGACGGGCGGCAAGTTCAGTTCGTCGCCCCTATCTCTAGGATTTTGGAAATTTTGTTTTTCTGTGAGTCTCTAGATAGCCCCGTGAGTCGAAGCTATTTGTTGAGTATGGCTTTGGGGAAGGCTTTGAGATAGATGATGGTGGGTTTCCTGACATCAGTTCACCCTACGCTATCTCACCCCATTAGCCGTGTCGTGATAGTAGCGATCGTCTAGCCAAATTCTGACCTCGTCTTCTGAATTCAGCCGAGTGACGTATTGAGTTTTGGGGTCACGAACGTACCAAGATTGGTTTCCCCTCTTGTCTGTATGAGCCCAAATGTGAGGTTCTTGAGCCCCCATAAACAATCGAGTCAATCCTCGTTCAACATAGGTGCGAATCGAGTGTGCAACACGTCCGAGTGAATGAGAGCGAGGAGATTGAGATTGAGGAATGAGTTCTAGGTGCTCGTAGCTCAGTCGCTGTTGTAAAGTCCGCATAATAGGCACCTCCACTTAGGTAGTTTGAAGAATTTTTCAATCAGACACACCAGAATCTATCCGACTCATGTACTTTTTAAATCCAGTTAGTTCGAAGAATTTGAACAAAACTGTATGGCTTGGTATGTCTGACTTATAAGCTCAGTGTATCTACTCCAAGTGAGTAAGTTCAAAAGAACGCGTTCATTACATATATGAATGAAATTAATGCATAGTGACGTAGATATGAGAGCAATAGAAGTTTCTCTCAATTTGTTGAGGTCGTTGGGCGATCGCCAACGCCTCCCTTATGTGAACATCCGGATGTTTGATGACGGTATCGACACACACGACTTGGCACCCTTCTCAACTTTGCAACGATCAACTTTGCAATAAAAAGAAGAGGGTTTTGAGCATGCTCAAAACCCTTCTTTTCATATCAAGCTCATATCAAGCTCATATCAAGCTCATATCAAGCTCATATCAAGCTCATATCAAGCTCATATCGAGCGATGGGTGCTGGTTAAGTACACCTGTGTGGGGCGCGGCGCGTCCCACACAGGTGTTTTTGCGCCAAAGCAATCGCTCTTAGGAAATTTGGGCTTGCCCGATCGCCTCTTCTCCATCCGTGACGACGAGGACGCTGAAAAGGCTCATATCTGTTCCGTCAGGAAAAGAGACATTAAACGTCCCACTCTTTTCGGGCAACACGCCTAAATCTACGGTTCTTTTCGATAAATCACCCCGAATCGTGAGGTAGGCATGGAGTTCTGAGCTGTCTGCATCTGTTTCAAAGTTTTGAAACGTGATCGTTCCACCGACACCTGCAATGACTGCAATTCCCAGCGACCCCGTCGTGGTGTGATCATTCAACCCAGAAAACATACTCATGCTGATAGTTCCATAACTCAACTCGTGTGATTCTATAATGCACTTTTCTGACCCGTTAGGGATCTGCACGCAAAAAATACTGCAAGCGGAGAAATTGATGACTCGAACAATCGTGATTACTGGGGTTTCAAAAGGCTTAGGTCGAGCCATGCTCGAAGGCTTTATCAAGGCTGGACATACGGTCTGGGGGTGTGCCCGTTCAGAAGAGGCGATCGCCCACTTGCAATCAACCTATGATCCTCCCCACCAATTCAGTAGCGTTGACGTGTCAGATGCGCGTCAAGTCGATGAGTGGGCGAAGGACGTAAGTCGTCACGGTGTCCCCGATCTCATCATCAACAATGCTGCGCTGATTAACCAACCTGCGCCGCTCTGGGAGGTGCCTGCCGAGGAGTTTAAGCAGTTGGTGGATGTGAATATCACCGGAACGGCAAATGTCATTCGAGCGTTTGTGCCGATGATGCTGACGGCTCGAAAAGGATTAATCATTAACTTCAGTTCTGGATGGGGGCGATCGACCTCTCCTGAGGTTGCGCCTTACTGCGCTTCAAAATGGGCCATTGAGGGACTGACCCAGGCGTTAGCGCAAGAACTTCCCCGTGGCATGGGGGCGATCGCCCTCAACCCTGGCATTATCAACACCGACATGCTGAAAATCTGTTTTGGAGACTCAGCCTCCGCCTACTCATCGATTCAAGACTGGCAACAACAAGCGGTTCCATTCATTCTTGGATTCACCTCCAAAGATAATGGCTCGTCGTTAACTGTTCCAAGTCCCTA
>JAYKJC010000430.1:0-3348 GCA_035285885.1 Leptolyngbyaceae cyanobacterium
AAATCTGTTTTGGAGACTCAGCCTCCGCCTACTCATCGATTCAAGACTGGCAACAACAAGCGGTTCCATTCATTCTTGGATTCACCTCCAAAGATAATGGCTCGTCGTTAACTGTTCCAAGTCCCTATTAGTTCCAGGACTTACGCAAATCCTCCATCTCTAGCGGATTTTTTGTGGTAGCGGGCGCAGCCCTCGATCACCCACAAAAATGCGTAAACCCAAAGTTCTTAAAAAATCTGTTGAAGATTTCTTTATATTTGCAGATGTTCGGCTCCGAACAAGACAGCTCAAACCCAAGTATTGAAAAGCTTTGAAGCTTTCTGAGTGCCCCCGATGTATTCATTTATGGTGGGATATCCGTCGATCTACCCCTTGCGATCGCCCCAGGGAATGTCGCTACAATAATCAAAGATTCACTACGGCGTTGGTGACTGCCAACAATGTTTTACGATCTATGTTTTTCGAATCTGGGAATCGAGTTTCTCTGGTGGCAGTAGACCGAGCTTGTACTCGGAAACTTAAAATCAGGGACATGATACCCACCTGGTTTATCCAGGTCGAAAACTGAGGCAAGACGGCGCTGTGGTGAATACATTTGACTTGTCCCTTGCATCATCGCGAGGGAATTTTTGTATCTGGCGTTGCGTGCGCTTAAGTCGGCACCTGATACATCGGAATTTGAATGATGAACGTGGTGCCTTTCCCAGGTTTTGATTGGCAGGAAAGTTTTCCCCCGTGGGTTTCAACCACAATTCGATGGCTGATGGACAAGCCCAGTCCCGTTCCCTTGCCAACGGGTTTGGTTGTAAAAAACGGATCGAATAGATTGGCCTGATTTTCAGGAGGAATGCCGCCGCCGTTGTCCGAAATGCGAATTTCGACCCACTCGCTACGAGTGAGATCGGTGTTAATCCAGATGGTACTGGGTGATGCCTCAATCTCCTGTCGGGAACGGCTCGCATCTCGCTCATCCAACGCATCAATGGCATTCGACACAATATTCATAAACACCTGATTGAGCTGCCCTGGATAGTGCTCAATGGGCGGCAGTGCCGCGTAAGATTTGATGACTTTGATTTCTGGGCGATCGGGACGTTCTTTCAGCCGACTGCGCAGCATCAGCAAGGTGCTGTCGATTCCCTTGTGGATATCGGCTTCTTTGACCCCCGATTCATTCAAGTGAGAAAACGTTCTCAGCGCAGACACGATTTCTTGAATGCGTTCTGTACCAATTTGCATGGACGCAAAGAGTTGCGGCATGTCTTTATTCAAAAACTCAAGGTCGAGCGCCTTAATCTTTTTGTCAATAGCTTTACTCGTTTCTGGATTGGCGGTTGCACACAGCTCAGCGAGTTCCAGTAAGTCGCGGACGACCTGATCCGCATATTCTAGATTTCCCGCAATGAAGTTGACGGGGTTATTAATTTCATGGGCAACCCCTGCAACTAGCGTCCCCAAGCTGGACATCTTCTCGCTGTGAACCAGTTGGGTCTGCGTACGTTTCAGCGCTAATAACGTTTGTTCAAGCTGGCGCGATTTTTGATCCTGTAGTTCTGCATGGTGCATAGCGGCTTCAGCTTGTTTGCGAATGCTGATGTCTCGCAGAATTAAGGTGTAAAACGATTCTTGACTCGTGTGCACCTCACTTACGGTCAGTTCAACGGGAAAGGTTCCGCCACTGCGTCGTCGGCCCACCACTTCATAGGGGGTTCCTTCTGCCTGTGCCTGCATCAGGCATCGTCGAATCAGATTCAATTCTTGATGTTCTGAATGGGTGCAAAGAGACTCCTCGGATACCTGTACAAGGTTGATGAGTGATTTCCCCTGGATCTGAGATTCTCCATAGCCAAACAGTTGCTCTACGGCTGGGTTGGCACTCTGAATGATGAGGTCAGTTGTTGTAATCGTCAGAATGGCATCGAGCGCCGTTTTGACAATGGCATCTGTGCGAGCGGTCAGGGCTTCGAGCGATGACATAACCCGGTTGTACCGCTGGGCAATTTGTCCCACCAGGGTGAAGGTGTCGGCTTTGATGCGGAGGCTCAAATCTCCCGTCCGCTCCTGCCGATGCATGGTTGAAAAGAAATCGACGAGATCGGTTGTGGCGTCATGCTCGGAGACGTTGAGTCCGATATATTCGGCTTTGTGGCTAACGCGTAACCGTTGGAAGCGATCGCACCCCAGCAAGAACACATAGGTGACCAGAAACGTCCAAATGCCGCACACCATAATTCCAAACGTCTGGACTTGAAGCTGCTGCCATCGGCTCAATCCCGTTCCCAAAATGCTCAGATCCCCAAACAAGGCCACTGCCAGCGTTCCCCAGATGCCTGCCCCCAAGTGAACGGGAATCGCCCCCACCACATCATCGATGCGATATCGGTCGAGCAACTGTTCCACCAGCAACATAGTGAGACTGCCAATCATGCCAATCAGTACGGCATAGCCTGCGGTTACCGCATGACAGTTGGCTGTAATCGCAACCAATCCGGCTAAAGCCCCATTCATCACTGCCGTGACCGACACGCGCTTGCCCTGGGCGATCGCCAACAAAATTGGTGTGATCAGTCCACTACATCCCGCAAGCAGCGTATTGACTACAATGCCGTATACCGTAGGGTCAAACATCAGAACGCTGCCGCCGTTAAAGCCAAACCACCCCAGCCATAAAATCATCACCCCCAGGGAAGACAGCGGCAAATCAGCTCCATATATCTTGCGATGTCGGAGTTTGTAGGAAAATCGACCAATGCGCGGCCCCAAAATTAACACCGCTGCCAGCGCTACCCACCCACCGAGACTGTGGACAACGGTAGACCCCGCAAAGTCAACAAACCCACGGGAGCCTAACCACCCCGCACTGTTCCCACTCCTCAAGCCATTCCACACCCAATGCCCAAACACTGGGTAAATAAAGCCTGAGACAAGGGCAGACATCAACAAATAGCTCTCAAAGCGCATCCGCTCGGCAACCGCCCCCGAGACGATGGTGACGGCTGTACTGCAAAACATCACTTGAAACAGGAAAAAGACCGTTCCCCACAAGTCTTGCCCAGAGAAAGCCGGATACATCCCACTCGACCCAATCCAGCCAGCCTGGCTGCTGCCAAACATGAGCCCGTAGCCAAACATCCAAAATAAAAGGACGGAGACTGCTAAATCGGAAATATTTTTGATGACGACGTTGATGTTGTTCTTGCGGCGTGTCGCTCCTGCTTCTAGACATAGAAACCCAGCTTGCATCGTAAATACAAGCATTGAGCACAACAGAACCCAAAGAATATCGAGCGTCGTCTTATCCATATCATGGCTGTATTGAGTTGATGCGGTTTGATGCACTGCCTGATA
>JAYKJC010000431.1:0-3023 GCA_035285885.1 Leptolyngbyaceae cyanobacterium
CCCCGCCACCCCCTCAAAAACCGAAGAAAAAAAATCTTCGGTTTTTTTTGCGTTTTGTTTTTTTTCACTATTTTTGGGGAAAACAAATCCCAAAAACGGGACAGTAAAAAAATAAATATGCTCACAACAATCGAAATCATCCTGGCGATATTCGTATTCGCCTCCCCCTTTGCCCTGCTGGGCTACGCCATCTGGGCCTATTGCAAAGTAACCAAACCAGAAGACGATGAGTAGGCCCTCCACCCCGCACGAACTGAACCTCTTTTGGGACAGTACGTGCCCCACTTGCGAACACGAATTAGAGGAAACCGAATTTATCGATGACGATGGCACTTACGCCAGCATTTGCGTAAATTGCGGTTCAGTTTATAGCTTATCAAACCCAATAGAAGATGCCCCCGAAGAAGAACCCTACGACAACGCCCTCGACATTCTACGCCTGGCTCTTGGCTGAGCTAGCCCAAAAACCCAGCACCACGCCGCCCCCCTTGGCCGAGTGCCCGCTCAACTTTGAGCAATACCGGATCCTGATGGTGGTCTTGCGCCACAGCAGCCCCGGATGGATACACTACTTCCTCCGCGTGAATGCGGGCCTGGAAGCAGGCGTACCGTTCCGAGAGCGGGACACTAAACTTTTGCCCCCGTACAGTTTCGAGAACAGGCCACTGAAATATTTCCAAAATACCGTTATGAAATAACCTAAAACCCGGCACAACGGTATGAATTTTCTCAAAGAGCTGGTGGAAGTGTGGCGGCACATCCCCCAGGACAGTAACCTACGCCCCTCCGATGTGTGCCTCATCCAGTCGCTTTGGATGCTGGCCAATCAGGCCCGTGCGCCGCAGTTTAAGGCCCGGCGCGACACTATCCTGGACTACTCCAAGATGACCAAAAACCAATACTACCGCAGCCTGACCCGGCTCATACGGCTGGGCTACCTCCGCTACCAAGCCGGGCGCAACCACTACGCCTTGCCCCACTTTCACCTCCTCTCCAAGCCCCAGCCCCCCGCCCAGCCGGAGCCAAAACGGGACAGTAAAACCGCCACGCCCTACCCCAAACAGGACACTAAACAGGACACTAAACGGGACAGTAAAACCGCCGCCCACGTGCCCTCGCAAGCCCCCCGGCGAAGCCCGCAGGCGGGCGCAGAGGGGGTTTTTCGGGACGATGATTTTTTACTGTACTCTATGCGGGACACTAAAACCGTTTTACTGTCGCCTATTCGGGACTCAAGTGGGGACAGTAAACCGCCCTTATATATTAAGGAAGTAAATACTAAAGATAACTTTCTTACAGAAAGAGAAAAGGGCGAAAAAATTTTTGAAAAAAGGAGGGTGGAGCCAGAATGCCCGCCCCGAAAGCCGAAAAAGCCGCCCTACGCTACGCCAAGCCACAAAAAATCAAAAGTGCTGTCCCGGATAGGGGACAGTAACACCTCGGGCAATAGGACCGAAGAAAGGCCCCCATCGGGCCAAAAAAGCCCGCCCAAGGCCAAAAAGCCCGTCCGCCCGCAGCCAGTAGGCCAAGAGTGGGACAGTAAAAGCCCTGCCCCGCACACCTTTGCCGAAAGCCCCTGGGCCGATTTTGAGGACTTTGAGCGCGAATTTTTGGCCGATGAGCACTACCAAGCCTTCAATGCTGTCCAGGTGTATGAGACAGTAAAGCAATGGAGCCTCAGCAAACCGGATCGCAAGATGAGCAATTGGATGGCCACCGCCCGGACGTGGGTGGCCCGAAACCCAGAACAGTACAGTACACTCAAAACCCAAACCCAAAATGGAAAACAAACCAACAAAAACGGCCACGCCTACACAGGTAGCGCCGTTGACCTTATTGCGGCACTTTACGGTGCCAAAGATAAGGGACAGTAAACCCCTCGAGCTGATACCCTACGACCGCAGCCTGGCCTTGCTACGCCCTGCCGACCTGCTGGCCCTGGCCCGCGACCCCGACAAGGTACAGCTCTCGGCCCTTCGGCGCGAAGACGAGGGCAGCCTGGCCGCGGCCTTGGCCCGGCTCATTGAGTTTTGGCTATCCACCCAAGGAAAGGAGATGCCCGCCATTGCGATTCTGAGCCTCACCACGGAGCTTATGACTAAATTTTGGTATATGACCTTTGAAGAGACGGCGTTCGTGCTAAGGCGGGGCTTTATGGGCGAATTTCGGAGAGCCGAGGAGTACACCGTGCAGTACAGTGTGCCCGTAGTGCTGGGCTGGTTTCGGGCCTACGACTTGGAGCGAGGCCAGGCCATCTGCGAGGCCGCCCACCGCGAGCACGCCCAGCGCAAGGAAGAAAAAACACCCCTGCCGGCGGAGGGCCTCAGCCAAGACGAACTGCTAGACCTTTATCTTCGCAGCTATCCCGTGCCCTACCTGCATCAACTTCACCAGCAGGGCCACATAGACCAGAAAACCCTGGACCACTACCTGGCCCTGCGCACCCAAGCCCCGCAAAGCCCCGGAGAGCGCCCCCGCAAGCCCGCGCCCAAGAAAGCCCGCCTTTCGGACCTGGCCCCCGAAGACCCCGACCCTGACTTCATCGCCCGCCGCGAGGCCCAGATGCAGCTCATGCAGCAGCTACTACAAAACCCCGAGGCAGACACTAAAAGCACGGAGGAGGGACAGTAAGATGGGAGCCGAAAAAATAATTGAGCTTTTAATGAGCGGGGAGCAGGAACTTGTAAAACAGTTGCTCAGAGGCAACCCGGAGCTATTGCTAAAATTGGTAGAAAAGTTGGCGGATTTGATAGAGGAGGGGGCTATGCCCGCAATTTTTACATTTGGCTATCCTGGTTCTCCTGTCTGCGTTGGGTCGTTTTGTTTTTATTCCAGCGAAGAAAGTGGAAGAGAATTATTGATTCATGCAGCACTGTACAATTGCACAGTAGGAAAAATTAAGGATATATGCCGGATTGACAAAAAAATGGTTTTTGTAGATGATATTTACGCCCTTGCCTTGGCTACACTTCACAATATTGAAGCAATTGTTAGGGCTTGGATGGAAGGCCGGGAGCTAAAAG
>JAYKJC010000432.1:0-5132 GCA_035285885.1 Leptolyngbyaceae cyanobacterium
ACGGCATGTCACTCCTATCAGAATGCAGGCCAACCCGTGCTGGTGCATATCGATGCAGCTCAATCAGTGGGTGTACTGCCCCTGAATCTGCCCGAAACAGGGGTGGATTTCTACGCCTTCACCGGACACAAGTGGCTGTGTGGCCCAGCGGGTATTGGGGGACTGTACGTCAGTCCGGCGGCCCTGGAGAGAATTCGACCGACATACATCGGGTGGCGGGGCATTACAAAGAATGAGGTGGGCTATCCCACAGGCTGGGAGTCTGATGGTCGTCGCTTCGAAGTGTCAACCTCTGATTTTGCGCTGCTGGGAGCCTTACGTCAGGCGATCGCCCTCCACAATCAATGGGGCACGGCTGAGCAACGATACCAACGCATTTGTCAGTTGAGCGATCGCCTCTGGCATCAATTGCGAGATATCCCAGGGATTCACCTTCTTAAATCATCGCCCCCGGAGTCCGGGTTGGTGTCGTTCACCATTGATGGGGTGTCGCATTCAGAGTTCGTTCACACCTTAGAAGCCCAGGGCTTCATGCTGCGGACGCTGCTCGATCCCGACTGCATCCGCGCCTGTGTCCACTACTTCACCCTGGAATCAGAAATTGACGTATTAGTGGCAAAGGTGCGATCGCTTCTTTCGCAATAGTTGCGACGTGCAGCCCAAAAGTCATCACCAGAAAGTCACCATCCGGTTAAAGCCTGATTGCCTGACAAATCTCCTGAAATGATCAGAAATTGCAGGTTGTGGTTGACGCAAGGAAACTCAACAGTGCCTTTAAACTCTGACTGTGTTGGGTTTCGCAAGCTCAACCACTACCTACATTATCAGAACCTCTAGCCACAAAATAAGATGTGCAAGGCAGCCAGGGTTAAAACCCCAGGACGAAAATTATACGTTACACAACTTTGCAAAAATTCTTTCAACTTAATATCTTTTTTGAGGCTAGTGCTTGAAATTTTGCTTCAACTTTCCGGAGATGCCATTGGTGCCAATACTCTTCCAATTGGCAAGCTAGAAATTTAGTTGATTAAAAGAGAATAATGCTGAATCCCTTCCATGAAAAGGAATTTAACAGTCTTCAGTTTTCATTCCCATGGAACTTAGAGAACAACAGACAAATTAAAGCTTCCTCTATAGCCATACGAATAAAAACACTGTTAAGTAAAATCTTAAAAAAAGATGATTTACACAACTTAAAAAACAAATGTTAATTTTACGTCGATTTTGTCAACGGAAGAGAAGTTCTTTTTAATATGAGACTACATAGCGCTTTATGAGCATTTCGCCCATAGAGTTCTTTGGATACTTAACTTTCATTTTGTAGATACGGTGTACTTATAACTATGACTACTACTTTCCAGCAGCGCGAAAGCGCCAACGCTTGGGAGCGGTTTTGTTCATGGATCACCAGCACAAACAATCGCCTCTATGTAGGTTGGTTCGGCGTGTTGATGATTCCTTGCTTGCTAACCGCAACCATCTGCTTCATCATCGCATTCATCGCAGCTCCTCCCGTTGACATCGACGGTATCCGTGAGCCTGTTGCAGGTTCCCTAATTTACGGAAACAACATCATCTCTGGTGCTGTTGTTCCGTCTTCTAACGCGATTGGTCTGCACTTCTACCCCATCTGGGAAGCCGCTTCCCTCGATGAGTGGTTGTACAACGGTGGCCCTTACCAGCTCATCATTTTCCACTTCTTGATTGGCTGTTTCTGCTACATGGGTCGTCAGTGGGAATTGTCCTACCGTTTAGGAATGCGTCCTTGGATCTGTGTTGCATATTCTGCGCCTTTGGCGTCTGCAACTGCAGTATTCCTTATCTATCCTCTCGGTCAGGGTTCCTTCTCCGATGGAATGCCTTTGGGAATCTCTGGTACGTTCAACTTCATGATCGTATTCCAGGCTGAGCACAACATCTTGATGCACCCCTTCCACATGTTGGGAGTTGCAGGTGTCTTCGGTGGTAGCTTGTTCTCCGCAATGCACGGTTCTCTCGTGACCTCCAGCTTGGTTCGTGAGACGACTGAGACTGAGTCACAAAACTACGGTTACAAGTTCGGACAGGAAGAAGAGACCTACAACATCGTTGCAGCCCACGGCTACTTCGGTCGTCTGATCTTCCAATATGCGTCTTTCAACAACAGCCGTAGCTTGCACTTCTTCTTGGGTGCATGGCCTGTCGTCGGTATCTGGTTCACCGCACTAGGTATCAGCACAATGGCGTTCAACCTGAACGGATTCAACTTCAACCAGTCGGTGATTGATAGCCAGGGTCGCGTCATCAGCACCTGGGCTGACATCATCAACCGTGCGAACTTGGGTATGGAAGTGATGCACGAGCGCAACGCTCACAACTTCCCGCTCGACTTGGCGTCTGGTGAAGCCGCTCCGGTTGCCCTCACTGCTCCTGAGATTGCAGCGTAGTGACAACTTGTTCGAGGTAAATCTCGATAATAAAAAAAGTTGGTGCCCAATGGGTACCAACTTTTTTTGTGTTTAGTATTTGAGGGGCTGAGCGTATGATGGTTCTATTTTTTCTTAAGTAAGAAGGGCGATCGCCCAAAATATGATTGATGAATAAGTAATAGAACATGTTGGGTATCGCTTCGCTCGACCCAACCTACGCAAGGGCGGATTATGATTACGCGAGAGTCCATTACCATCAAAATTGCTGGAGACACTTCTGCTGGGACTTCGAAGGTTACCGGGGTGAATGAGCTTAGTTCTTGTCACGTCATTCCAATTAGGGCGATCGCCACCTTCATAGGCTGACTTGAGACAACGAAACCCAGATCAGCCAATATCCTTGAGTTACCAGAGTGCGATCGCACTATAAATTAGGGGCGATCGTCGCGAGATTTCCTGAGCTAACGACTGGGCGATCGAAACAGTCACGCAACCGATAACAGTAGACATACATCCTCTAGACAAACTCTTCCTGATACTGACTTTGCGCTTCAAGATCGGTCAGTAATCAGATTTCAGTGCCGTTCCTGAGAACAAATCTTTTCTTGAAAAGCACGGGTCAACCCTCTTCAGGAACTAATCTGCGAATGACATCGTCTTTAAAAAGTCATTCAAACTGTCTGTCCAAAGGAGGATTGCATTGTTCTAGGGACCCTCATTCTATGCCCGTCGCGTACACCCTTCTGTGCGAGCGATAAGCGATGCGTATTGTTTACACACGAGTCAACGTTATCAATTATCTAGCTTGAAAATGTTTCGAATTTTTCCTCTGGTGTGATAGATTGCCCCAAGTGAAAATGAAAAGCTTTTATCTAATCATCTTTTCTGGTTTTGAAACCGTATTTTTCCCTAAATTGGCTTGATTTGACTGCAAGTTCTAAGGATTGCCAGTCCGCGATCCCCGAAATCTGATATGATTCCGAAGTTAATGTTCCCTTTAAACTTTTCTTAAGGAAGATGAGTCTTTCAAACCCTAGACAGTGTACGGTTCTAATCGCTCGTACAGGAAAAGCGCCCATTACATTGTCAGTTAGACCCAAACTGATCGCGTTGGTGGCTTTAGCCTCGATCATCACGCCACTTGGATTGCTCGGGTCAAAAATCTATTCACTGCGGCAGAAAAATGCAGCATTGACACAAGAAAACAGTGCATTGTCTGAGACGGCCAATGATGTCATTCAAGAATTGCAGTCACTTGACAATGAAATTACGACGCTGCGTGAACGTGCAGGGCTGAGTGAGCAAGCAATCTCCGATGAAGGGAACGAAGAATCTAATTCTCGGGGGGGTGTGGCTGTTCGGTTGGAAACGGCTGAGTTGTTGGCGATCGCCAAAGAGAGAGTTCCAGTGTTGTCCGCTCGCTTGTATGGACAAGTGAAGCCTGCTCTGACTGAAACGCTAGATGAAGAGGCCGCACGGGCAGCGGCGCGTCCCAAGGGGAGACCCGTTAAGCACAACTCTGAAATGTCGTCAGGGTTTGGGTTGCGGAGAAATCCATTTGGGTGGGGCTACGAGTTTCACGATGGACTTGACTTCACTGGGCCGTTGGGAACCCCAATTCAATCTACTGCACCTGGTACGGTCGAGAAGGCCGAATATCAAGGTGGGTACGGCTATCACGTTGTAATCGATCACGGATATGGGTATAAGACGCTCTACGCGCACCTATCTGAAGTGTCTGTCGAAAAAGGCGAGGTGATTATCAAGGATCAGGTCATTGGTCGATTAGGCAGCACCGGACGGTCAACTGGGCCACACCTTCACTACTCGGTTTATCGCAACGGGACTTCCGTTGATCCCAAAGATTACCTTTTTTAGCCAGGACAGGGGACTTACAATTTAGTCTGAGCGGGCGACAGCTATAACGGTATTGGAGTATAGTTTGTCTATTCAATCGGTGATTCGCCTAGCGTCTGTTTCTTGAGGATCTTCACTATGTTTTGGCAAAAGCGACCGACATCACTCACTCACATTGCCGATAAGGCAGAATTTCAAGGGGATATTCACGTTGAAGGCAGTTTTCTTGTCAGTGGAGTCGTGCATGGCAATGTAGACGTCATCGGTGACATGGAAATTGGTCAGACTGGGCTTGTCGAAGGACCAGAGATTCGTGCGCAAAGCTTGACGATTCATGGCGTTGTCAAATCCCGAATTGTTGTGGATGGTCGCGTGAGCATCAGCCGAACGGGACGCGTTGAGGGGGATGTGATTGCGAAAGAGTACGATGTCGCCCCAGGTGCTGTTATCGAAGGTCACTTCTCATCGTCTGGAATCGCAGATGCGAAAGCGTTACCGATGTCGGTCTATCCAGATATGGCGGTTCGGGGTGATGCTGAGTTTGTCTCTCGCGAAGACTATCGCAGCTAGGGCGACTGAAGGGGCAGGGTCGATATCCAAAAACGATATCAAAGCCCTCATCAAAAACCGATAGAAATGACTGAATCCAGTATTACTGCTGCAATTTAAACGTCTGGTCAATCTTCCATTGGGTGTCGTAGGCCAACAAGGTAATGGCACTGCATGTGAATGTGAAGTCTGCGGGTTGCTCCTTAAGGTCTTGCCATGCAGCTTTGAAGGTTGACTGCTTCACGTTTCTCGATGCGACGGTGATGTGGGGCGAGTATGACCGAAAACGCTTTTCAGGATTATCTAAGCTGATGGCTG
>JAYKJC010000433.1:0-4011 GCA_035285885.1 Leptolyngbyaceae cyanobacterium
GCAAATAGGCGATCCATCGGGATAGAAGCAACAGGTTCAGTGAGCAAAAATTCTCCTCTCTCAATTGTTTGCTTAAGCTCCTGAGCCACTTCCGATGAGAGATAGATACTGGCCAACGGAGCCGTGCGTACCGTTTTGCCCTCAATTCGGATACGACCAGATTTGAGTTGTGCGTAGCTGACGAGTCCAAACGTTGGGCGTACTCGTCGGGGAATCGAAAAATCCACCACGGGGGCAACGATGTCTTCATCGCGGACTGCACATCGCTGAATAATCTCTTCATTCAGAACGGGTAACGGAACGCCAATGCCTAGCATGATCGAAGGGCCGTAGCCTTTCAAGTAACATCCTTTAACCCATCGAGGCTGCATTTGCTTTGCATCTCCAATTAATGCAAGCGTGGCTGCTGGACCAATCGGTGTTTGGTTTGCTAAGCGTTTCTGTAACGGAAAATGCTGGGTTCCTTCCCAGGTGACATATCCGACTCCGCCCCCCAGAAAAACTCGCGTGCCGATGCCAATGAGTGCCAGTTCTGGATCATTCCAAAGGGGGGAAACTGCTCCAGGATTGGAATAGACGGCATTCCCTAATCCTGGAAGAAGAGGGCCGAGATAGGTGTAGAGGGGGCGATCGCCCCCATTCACTCCAACAACAAAATTCTGATATAGATTTCGGGGATTAAATAAATAAAACTGATTGATTGATTGAGCTGAAATCGTAGTTTCAAATGACGCTCGTGGATAACAATCCGTCACATGGCCAATAGCCTTAAGATGCACCTTTTTTCCTGCAATCAGATCAGCAATCACATGCCCGCCCCCCCGTTCGCGCCGCTCCTCTGTCTCGACTCCATCGCTACTGCCCATGTAGTCTGAGGGTTGAGTTGCTCCGATATAGAGATCAACCGCCCCAAACCCTGCATAGGCGGGTACATGGTCGAGCCAACACTGGCGAATTTTAATGGGGGGATCGGTATGTCCGAGATTGATGATGGCCCCAGACGATTCCATCGGCTCAAACGTGCCCGTCGTCACCACATCGACACTTTGAGCTACAGCCTTCACTCCGATTTCTGCAACCCTGGCTTTCACTTCACCAACCGTCAACACCACGACCTGTCGGCGTTGAATTTTGTCGTTGATTTCAGCGATTGTTCGCATGGGAGTGATGCTGTAACCAATAGCGCCAATACAGAACGGACATGAGGACGACGACAGGAGTAAAGACAATGACTAATGCGACTGACGGGTTCGCAGGGATGGATGTATAGCGCCCTCCATATTTCACCAGTAGGGATAGGGCCAGCGAAAGTGATGTCACTTTTAATAAAAATACGCCATTTGCTTTTAGATGGGGAGAAATAAGACCCAAGACCAACTCAACTGTTCTTTAATGTACGTCAAAATCACTGCTCCAGGGCGATCGCTTGATGCTTTCCCATCAAGACCTGGAATGTGGATGAACCCTTAATACTCCAAAGGATTCGTCTACCCGATAGCAAATTAACCGATAAACAATCACAAAAAAAGCACCCTGACAGGGGTGCTTCTGATCGAGAAGAGAGTAAGTCTAAGCTGGAGCAAACTTTTTCTACAGTAGGGCTATGTGGGTCGAGCTTGAAGAGCAAGCTCTAGACCATAACTCAATGTAGCCAAGACTTCTGCGCTTGCTCACTTCTTCAAGGAGTCACTATCGAACCCAAGCGCCACGATACTTGATGCGAGCACCAGAGTGATCCGAGTGAACATTGCCTTTTGCTTGACGCATCCGCCATGTTGAGCCGCGATAGTGGCCAACAACATTGCTTTCAACGGTTTCTACAGCATCAGGCTCAGAGTTATAAACTACGCCGCGGTAATGAAATTCCATGGTTTATCGCCTCTCAAAACTAACTTGTTTTAGTGAATGAAATGAAATGTTTCTTTGTGAGGCGCGTTCCTTCAGGTTTCCCTTACTTCCGTCTTCATCTAGACCCATTACCGAACTCATTGAACGAGTGTCGATAGACCTTTGAATGAAGATGAACGATTCATTTCTGTATTCATTGTTACAAAAACAGGCGTATTTTGTCAACACGCCAGCACTTTTTACTCAATAATTTGTATGAATCTCTCTCGTGGGAAGTACTGAAGTGAACTGAGTCACAGTCCTATGGGCGTGAATAAAACCAGTCATTTTAGGGAAACCCCTCATCCTCTTGAGTACATGACTTGGCAAAGTTTACGAAGCAAAGAGGGTTTTGGGCGCACAACGCGATCCCAAAACCCTCTTTGCTTCGTTGCAAACTGGAGAAGTTGGCCAAGGTGTTGATTTTGAGAATCTGCATTACACCAGCTTTCCCAAAATCACCTCTGACTAATGACTACCAACTAACGACTACCAAATTTTGAGCAATCAGCCAGTTTGCTGGTATCCATTCCTCACAAGACCTGAGGCAGCAAAAGAACCAGAGGCGGCTGAGGCAGCATTTCAGTTTCTGGCAACAATGAAGGAGGTTGCTGGCCTAAGCGTGCGGCTCGACAAGCTTGGCTCAGAACCTCTAGCACCGGACGATTCTGAGCCCTGAGAGAGGTAGAAACCGTGAGCATTCGGGAGACAAATTGACTCCCGGATGCTGATTGTGAGCCAAAACTCGTGCGCCGCCAAATCACCGCCGGACGTAAAGCCCGCTCTGCGGCATTATTGGTAGGCTCAACATCGGGTGTGTAGACAAACGTCCAGAGCGCAGCTTCCACCTGAAGCAGCTTCTGACAAGTGCGAACAGTTTTTGCCAACGGTGTTTTCTCTCGCTCTCCGATGGGCAGACGGGCAGCGGCTTCCAACTCGGCTTTGAATCCGGCTCTCAGATGCGCCACCATCTGCCCGAACGTTTCCCGTGAGAGGGTGCCATCACGAACTCGATGCCACCACCTGAACAACCGCTGTTGTCGACGTAACAAGGATTCACCAATCCCTTGAGAAACTCCGCTTCGCTCAGCGATGGCCGTTAAGTCTCGTTTGAGATGCGCCCAGCACACTTGCCGTCGGGTGACCTCAATCCAGCCGTAAGCCCCGTAGCGATCCGAGATGACAATACCGTCAAAGGTCTCACCAATCAATTGCTTGGCGGTTTCCTGTGAGCGACTGAGAACCACAGCAAACCAACTCACCAATGGGGTCACTAATACCCATAGCCAACCTTGTCGAGTCTGCGGATTGTGACCATCACGATTGCCCTGAGGAAAACTGGTTTCATCACTATGCAGCAGCGGTTGCTGGCAGACATACGCTTTGGCCTGTTCCACCATGGGGCGAATGGCCTCACTCATCTCACCCCGGAGTCGATTCACACCGCCATAGGACAACCGGATGCCGAAGACCTCTTGCATCAACCCTTGCACTTGAGCGTGACTTTGGCGATAGACACCGCTGAGCAACCCCACCACCGCACTCAATCGCTCGCCATTTCCTGATACCGATACACCAGCAGGCAACGGCGCTCGGGTCTTGGCACCACAGACGCTACACTGCAACTCATGCAATCGATACTCCATCACCAACGGCTGGATCGGTGGCAACTCCCACACTTGATGTCGATGTGGATGCACGTCTTCGCCCCTCAGTTGCTCACCACAGGTTGAGCAAACGTCCGGTTTCTCTTCATACACCTGGTTACACTGCTCCACGGCAACCAACTGACGAACTTGGCGAGGACGTTTCTGCTGACCTTTGGCCTTGCGTCGCTGAGGAGCTTTGGTTGGCTTCGCGGCAAACCCATCACTGGAGGGGGGACGGGATGAATTCGCCGAGTTCTGGTTGAGCTTTTCCTCTACTGCCGTCAGGCGCTCATTCAGCTGTTTCACTTGCTCAGCCAGATTGACCAACGCCTGCTTGACACTCGCTGGCGTGGCTTCCCAATCCTGTTTTGGGATCTTTTCTCCACCAATCTCAATCTCGTCCATATTCAACATCTAGAACATTTTTCGCGTCTCAAGCCATAAAGCTTTCTTTAGTTTCTGGAACGGTTACGTT
>JAYKJC010000434.1:0-6355 GCA_035285885.1 Leptolyngbyaceae cyanobacterium
CCGCACCCACTGCAATTGAAAATGTTGTTCGTACCGTGAACGCTAATTGCGGAAACCGCTACAACAACTTACAAATTCCAGCAGCCTCGCTTTTACCCGTGGACGTAGACGCCGATTGTGCGCCCGACTTTTACCTCCAATCCTTTCGGACAGAAAGCGGAATTGTTGACGCAGGGCGACCGAGCGATTTTGAAGTCGGCGTTAGAGTTTATGCCAGTAACGTCGCCGTAAATGGCAACACCCTGCGCCCTAATATTCAAACAAGTGAAGCGTCATTGAGATTTACGAACGGAGAAGGCAGTCAGCGCCAGTTTCCGATGGCTGTGCTCTATACCGACGTAACATGGGACGGCAGTGGAGTGTCGCTCTTCTGCTACCACGAAGCAGACGCATGTACAACAGCTCCATAAGTGAACTCGATTTAGCCAGGAGTGGCCTAATGGTGTCGCTGCTGCGCTGAGATGAGTAGCCTTGACTCTTTTACTGTTATCGATTTCTGTCTTCAACTATCAAACAATCCAATGGTGAATCCGATACTTCTCTCACTGACTTCCACGCAAAAACGCAATCCATCGAAGGGCTTTACCTTGGTTGAATTGCTGGTTGTTCTCTTTATTGGGGGCGCGATTATTTCAGGGTTGATGTATCTGGCGGTTGAGTTATTGACGACAGATAATCGCGAATCAACGCGTACTGAAACGCAGCGCGATCTTCAGCACGCGCTCGATTTCATGAGCAATGAGCTACGAGAAGCGATTTACATCTATCCAGATGTGATCGACCCAGAAACCAATGCGTTGTTTGACTTTTTCCCAGCGGATAACCCAGATTTTGGGGAACCTGTGCTTGCCTTTTGGAAACAGCAGCGGTTACCCCGACAGGTGCGCGATCGCTGCGCAGTTGAAGCAAACTTAGACGATCCGGGTTTTCGCCAAACGTGTTTAAGAGGTTACTCCTATACACTCGTTGTGTATTCATTAGATGGAGTGAATGATAACGCCGACGATTGGCGGGGTCGAGCACAGATCGTGCGCTCGGCAATGACACAGTTTGATTTAGATACAGGCGATGATAACGGTGAAGGATACGTTACTCCCCTCGACAATGCGAGTGTCGCGTTTCGCTCTTGGCCGCCTGATGACTCCAACCCAGTCTTCAATCAAATCGATGTCCTAACAGATTTTGTTGACGATGGAGCGGGGTCAGAAGGCAGAGCCCAGGTTCGCTCTGGTGACTGTCCCAATCCTGCCAATGCTCCTGTCGGTGAAGAGCCCTATGCGCCTAGCCCGAGTCAGCCGATCAATGGGACAGTGCGCAGTTTTTATGCCTGCGTCACTCAGCCTGGTGTCAATGCAGATGGAACCCAACGCAGTGCCGCCTCTCGGAATCAGGAAGTAATTGTTTACCTGCAGGGCAATGCCAATGGACGCTCCGGCATTTTTGGAGAAGACACATTTCTGCCCACCCTTGAAACACGAGTTCTGACCCGAGGAATTTTAGATAAGTCATTTTAGGGCCGAAAGCAAGATCATTTTTACTTACCCGCCATAACTCAATCATCATTAGGAATCCAATCATGTACCGTCATCTATCTACATTGCTCAAGTTATCGCCCCGTAAAGAAAGCAATTCGACAGCAGGTATGACGATTCTTGAGGTATTAGCGGTCGTGATTATTATCGGCATCTTGGCGGCTATTACAGCTCCAGGATGGCTAACATTTGTCAATCGACAGCGAGCCAATCGCGCTCAAGATCAAGTTTTACAGGCATTAAAAGAGACTCAGGCGCGGGCGAGAAGAACACGACAGGATCAGACATTGACATTCATCGTTAACGAGGATGGGTTGCCTCAAATCGATTATGATTCTGCCGACCCAGCCAGTTTGCCCCCTGTCAATCTCGGGGAAGGAGATTTAAGAGCGGGAATGCTGTCTCTGAGGGTGATTGAAGACGATACGCCATTGGAAGGCGATACCTTCTCAGTCCGATTTGATGCAAATGGTGGCTTAGACGTAGACGAACAAAATCTCAACTTACCTGTCAGGATTTCAGTGGCTGCTCCTGCAGATTCAGGGACTCAACGATGCGTCATTCTCGAAACAATTTTGGCGTCAACTCGTGTTGGCCGAGACGACGAGTGTAATATTCCTAACTAATTGATTAATCATTAATATTCTTGATTTCTAGCGTCTTGCGAAAAATTCTTGCCAGAGACTCTTCGTTCTGAGATAGGAAGCCAATAGATTGGCAAAGCTATAGCGGTTTGCAACCGCATCAAGCACAAAAACGGTTGTGTGAGGCGCGCTGCGCCCCACACAACCGTGCCTAACCAACGCACAAGCGCTGTAAAAAAAGAAGGCTATGAATAACAGAAGGTCTTGGGCAGACGTTGTGCACACAAGACCTTTTTTCTTGGTTTTCAGTTTGAGAAGTTTGCCAAGCCGTTTAGCCCTACGGGTTAAGCTTTGAGCATGTTTCCCCCACGCTGCGGGGGAAACATGCTGATTTAATGCCCTAACGCAAAGGTGTAAAGCGATAACCAGTCATAATCAAAAATCGCCTTCATCAGCAGAGTAGAGCGGTATGCGAATTTTTAAGCACCACAAAACATCTCACTAAAAACGTTCAGACTAAAACAGTTCAGACTAAAACAGTTCGGACTAAGAACGCTCAGGAATCGTGTCAATGAACTGCTTGTACGTCGCAATCAGCTGATCGTAACCCGCAAACGCCCTCTCCTGATTTTGGTCTTGAGCCGCCGCATCAACAGCAACCAAATACTTAAATACCTCACCTGACAGGTCACGAGCCTTCGTCTGATCAGAAGACGACAAGTTCTTAGCAATTGTCAACATCTTGAAACGCAGGTCTCCGAGCGGGCCGTGAACCAAATTACGAACATTCGTCCAATCTTTCTGAGCAATTAATGCAGGTATCTCGCCCATTCGAGTCCGGAGCCCTTCTAAATCTGTCTGATACTGTTCAATCAATGCAATTTGATCGGGAGTGTATGCAGGGGTCGGTTCCTCCGAGACGCTACTGCATCCCACAATGAACATTGCAACGATCGCCAGTGCCAGAGAAATAAAGGAACGATAACGTTCAGGGTTAAACATAATTCAAAAATACTCCAGTTCAGAGATACTCCTAATCTACATCATCCAAAGCGGCAAACCTGTCAATGCCTCTTACTGGTGTTTTGAAGCACAACACGTTGAAACACAACCTATTGACGCACAACATGGAAGCATAGATATTCTATTGAAATACTTACCTTTCGTTAAGTCCTAAATGAAGGATAAATCGAAGTTGAGGGGACAGTTCACGCGTACGGAGTTCTTAGGATATAAGAACATCGGGGTGTGCAGATTGCGTATGCGCAGCCCAATTCCCTTTTTTCGTTTCAAAATTGAGAAATTTCCCAAGTCGTACATGAAGATGAAGTGTGTGCAAAGTCTTGAATTAGACTCCATGCGAAACATTACAATATGGCTCATAGCCTTGGCTTTGAATGGTTATCACTTACTTAGTGTTGAGGAGCTTGTGTGGCACGATTTTCTGTAGAGTTGCACGATTTTTTCTTCAGTGAAGAGCGAAGCGATCGCATCACCTTACTCGATATTCTAGAACTTGCTGGAGAGCGTACCTTTGGTTTTTTGCTCGTGCTGCTGTCATTACCTTCTGCGCTGCCTATCCCCGCACCTGGCTACTCTATTCCCTTTGGAATCGTCCTCTTTTTGTTAGCCCTTCAATTGATTTTAGGGCGGGTAGAGCCTTGGTTTCCACAGTGGTTTCGCAATCGATCAATCGCCTTGAGTCAAGCTCAAGCCATTATTAAAGCAGCGACTCCGTGGTTAAAACGATTAGAGAGCTTTTCACGTCCTCGGATGACCTATCTTTGCACGAGCCGAGCGGGGCGAGTTATTTTGGGATGTGCGATCGCCCTCATGGGGATTTCGATGATGATCCCCTTGCCCCTTACGAATACCCTTCCTGCCATTGGAGTCTTCGTCATCGGGTTTAGCCTGATTGAAGATGACGGGTTCATTAGCATCGTTGGCCTAACCATCAGCGTCTTAGCGGCTTCTCTGTCAACCGCACTGATCACTGCCTATATTATTGGAGGAACAACCCTCGTAGATGCTGTTATTGATCGTATTCGAGATCTCAAGCCATAATTTTTAGCTGTAATCCCAACCCCTTTTTCTCAATTTGCACCAAGGAGCGCTGCCTCCATGCACACCCCACCCGCAGACTTCGAAAAGTTTAGACGAAGAGGAGAGGATTTTGGGCACAGTGTGTGCACTCGAAATCCTGTCTTCAATATCTTGACGACACACAAGAAAAAAAAGACGATATTAAAGTGACTTCACGTATTGTTGGGAACTCTACAAGTAGAAAGTTCTTGCATATTTCTGGCACTCAATCAGTTATGACACCTGATTTTACTGAGAAAAGCAATCTCCACGAGAACGATGCAATGGGAGTTGATACTTCTGTTGTAGAGCCGTTAGGAGATACGTCGTCTGTTATCGAATCATTCCTGGAGGGAGTTCCCAACCCGATTACTCTTGAAACTCAGGTTCTTGAGGGTCGTAAGAGACGCTTGTCTGCCAGCATCACCGTTCCCCACTCATTAGAGAATCTCTGGCAGATTTTGACTGCGTATGACCAGCTAGCAGATTTTATTCCCAGCTTAAAAGAGAGTCGGAGAATAGACGATCCTGCTGGAAACATTCGCATTGAGCAAATTGGTAGCCAAAGTTTTCTAAAGCTGAAATTCTGCGCACGCGTCGTGCTGGATATGTTTGAAGAATTTCCTCATCGAATTGGCTTTCAAATGGTAGACGGTGATTTCAAAGAATTCTACGGCGCATGGCTCTTGAGTCCGACTAAGGCAAATGATTCGTCAGCCACTTCTCCATCGACTCAGCTGACCTACACACTCAACGTTCTGCCCAGCCGATTAATGCCAGTCAGCGTGATTGAGAAAAAGCTAAGCCACAACTTGCAGGTTAACTTGGCGGCCATCTCTCATCGGGCCGATGCTTTATTTAGATAGAGTCAATTCTTCAGGTCAATCGTTAAAGCGCTATGCGCGTTGGTTAAGTACAGTCGTGTAGGGCGCAGCGTGCCCCACACAACTGTTTTTTCGCTTAACGCGGTTGCAAACCGCTATAGATCCTTAAAATCCCAGAAAAAGAGGCGATGGGTTGAGTCCATCGCCTCTTTTTCTGGGATTTTATTTCAAGCAAGCCTATAAGAGATTAAAAGGATGAGGAACGCTATCTCGATCAGTACGTGAGTCTACGTAACAACCACATACAATCAATCGTTAGCACAAGAGGCGGTCACTACAAACATCTTCAGAGCCTACTCTTCGTCTTCATCTAACTCACTACTGCCATCAAGTTTAATGAGTTGAATATGCTTGTAGCCCAGCTTAATTTCAAACTCGTCGCCAGGCTCTAACCCCATTTTTTCTGTATAGGTTGCCCCAATGACAATCTGACCGTTTTTATGAACGCTCACTCGATAGGTCGGCTCTCTCCCTCTACCATCCTTTGCACTATCTGTCCCGATGGGAGTACCGCTAGCACTCAGAACTGCCTCCATAAATTCAGACAGATTGACACGAACCTGGTCATCTTTTCCATCAGTATAGTAACCGCACAACCTCGCCTTTTCTCGTCGAGGGAGGTGAGACAAATCTTTGATTTTTTGAAGTAGCGCTTTTCCAGTTAGTGGAGCTGTTGCAGGCTCAGTCATTGTTTTTAGAGGATTCCTTGAATACTTCAGAACACACGAAGAATATTGAATTTTGACGTGTTAGCTTCTTTAAGCATAGCTCAGGATCATATCAACAAAAAAAGGTTTTCATCAATATGTCAGCGAATTAATTTACATCCAATTTTGCGTTAAAAGAGTCATCCAGTCCATCTATTCAGCCAGAGTTAAGTGTGAGTCCAGCATTGGATGATCAGGAAGGAAATCTGATCAAAATTTCATGAAATTCATGTGATAAGGGCATTTGAGTACTTAGCTGAGCGGATTTTGAGTTTTTTTAAGGGCACCTCAAATTATCATAAAATTATAGCGACAGGCATTAGGCTTAGGCCATTTTTGTGACGCACTCCCACATAAATGTCTACGTCCCAACTAAGCTGACAACAGCGATAAAATTAGCTTCAATTCGGCTGATACTTCATCGATCACTATTTCAGCAAACGTAACCGTTCCAGAAACTAAAGAAAGCTTTATGGCTTGAGACGCGAAAAATGTTCTAGATGTTGAATATGGACGAGATTGAGATTGGTGGAGAAAAGATCCCAAAACAGGATTGGGAAGCCACG
>JAYKJC010000435.1:0-2831 GCA_035285885.1 Leptolyngbyaceae cyanobacterium
CTGGATGATCTGTTCAATTCTGTGGACAAGGGCATCTATTGCAAGAAGATGGGCGGCGGCAGCGTTGGGCCGACGGGTGAATTTAACTTTGGGGTGGATGAAGCCTACCTCATCGAGAATGGCAAAATTACGAAGCCGCTCAAGGGCGCGACGCTGATTGGTGAAGCGAAGGAGATTATGAATAAGATCTCCATGTGTTCTAATGACCTGGGCTTGGCGGCGGGCTTCTGCGGTTCGGTAAGCGGCAGCATTTATGTCACGGTGGGTCAGCCTCACCTCAAGGTCGATTCCATCACTGTTGGGGGGCGTTAGGCCACTGCAATGACGTGAGGTGGGCATTGCCCACCCTACCCCTCACCATCGTTTGCTATCAGATTGTTATCAGAATCCAAGAACAATACAAAAAGTTATGCCTACCGTTCAAGATATTTCTGCCCAAGCTGAAGCGAGTGCGCGATCGCTCGGCATCAAAAAATATGACATCTACGGCTCAACGGTCGATGAGAACAGCGTTCAAGTGGATCATGGCGAACCCAAGCAGGTCAAAGCCTCCAATCGCGCTAGCATCATCGTCCGGGTCTGGAATGATGACCACACTATCGGCGTCACCTCCACAACGGATGTCGATGAGTCAGGCATTGAACTGGCGCTAAAAACGGCCAATGAAGCCAGTGCCTTTGGGCCGAAAGAGCATGTGCCTGATTTCAGTCCCGAAGCCAAAGCGCCGCTGGAGGCTAAGCATGTGGACATGCGACCTCAAGTCCCCGTGTCGAAGCTGATTGAGACGTTGGTGGATGTTGAAAAGCGGTTGATGGAGGCTCACCCGGCGATCGCCGGAGTCCCCTATAACGGCCTTTCTCAGCGGGATATCACCAAGTTCTACGTCAACAGCGATGGCGCACTGCGTCATGAGGCGAATTCATACACCTCCATCTATCTCTACAGCAAGACTGAGCAGGAAGGGAAAAAGCCCCGCAGTGCTGGAGCCTATAAGGTGGAACACAGCCTCGCTGACCTGGATATTGAGGGTTGTCTGAGTGAAGCGGCAGAGAAAACCATCAGTCACCTGAACTATCAGAAGGTGAAAACCGGAAAGTACCAGGTGGTCTTCTCCGCAGAAGCCTTCTTGAGTTTGATTGGCGCATTTTCTAACATCTTCAACGCCCAGAGCATTCTGGATAATCGGAGTTTGTCCACTCCGGAGTCGATCGGACAGCCGATTGCCTCTCCGCTTCTCTCCGTTTTTGATGATGCCCTTCATTCCGATAATGTGGCGATCGAAACCTTTGATGGAGAAGGCACACCCACCCGTCGGATTCCGCTCATCACCAATGGAGTGCTCACTAGCTTTGTTCACAGTGCCGGAACGGCAAAGCGCATGGGTGCGCATCCCACGGGCAATGCCAGCATTGGTGCCAAGGTGAGCGTCAGTCCAAATTTCTACTACGTCACCCAAGGCGAGCCATCCACTCACGGACTAACGCTTGACTCTGCGGAAAATACCATTTTCATCGACGGTCTCAGCGCACTCCATGCGGGAGTCAATGCGCTTCAGGGTTCTTTCTCGTTGCCCTTTGATGGCTGGCTGGTCAATAAAGGCGAAAAAGTGAGTGTTGATTCAGCAGTGATTGCTGGCGACATTCGTGAGGTGATGAAATCAATCATCCATGTTGAGCAAGAGGCTGAAATCACGCCTGGCGGAATTTCACCTCGGGTATGGGTCGAAAACCTATCCATTACAGGAGAATAGGTAAAGAGGAGTCGTGACGACCGTATGCGGAGTCATAAACTCCGAAGATGAAGCACGTTTAGCTTACTTGTACACTCTAAGAAGAACAGTGTTCATTAGGAGAACCATGGTTCAACGGATTGAAAAATCAGACCAGGAATGGAAAGCTAAGCTCACCGATGAGCAGTTTCGTGTGACTCGCAAGAAAGGAACCGAGCGGGCCTTTACGGGACAGTACTGGGACAACAAAGCCGCTGGAACGTATGAGTGCGTTTGTTGTGGCACGCCTCTGTTTGATTCAGAAACAAAATTCGAATCTGGCACGGGTTGGCCGAGCTTCTGGGCACCGATTACTGAAGAAAACGTTGCCCTCGAAGAAGATCGCAGCCTGTTCATGCGTCGCACGGAGGTGCTGTGTGCAGCGTGCGATGCCCATTTGGGACATGTCTTTGAAGATGGGCCTGCGCCCACAGGTCAGCGCTACTGCATGAACTCGGCGTCGCTGAATTTTGTGCCGAAAGACGATGATTCCGCTGCTTGAGGCGACGGACGGGGTGCAGTGTTCGGTGCATCCGCCGAGTTCATTCATTCGCACCCATCGTCAGCGCTTACTTCCAAGCTGGCAGTCTGAGCCGCAGTCTGTTGTAATCATTCTGCAACGATGTGCGGTGTCACTTGCCCACTGCACCGCACAGACAGATCATCAGAAAGACGTGTTGCGCGATCGCTTCTTCCACATCGGAAACGACATTCGACACCACATTCATGGCATTCACCATGAGGTAGAACTGTTTGACCCCAAATCTGGCTATCCCGTGATTTCATCCCCGGGGTCGTTGCATCTCGATGATGTTGCGGTAGCGTGTCACATGCTGCATTACGCGGTCAGCACCCAGGGCACCTGCACCTATCTGTTGCATCCGCAATGGCGAGACGCTGTGTATCCATCGACGTTGATTTCGGATGCTCCCATCGAGAAGGTGCGGGAAGTTTTGTCCGCGCTGGTGTTGCCCAGCGAGTATGCAGAAGCACCGCCGATACGTCGGAATTTACAGTTCTGCTACAGTCGGGAGGCGATTGCTCCTGCCCTCAAAACCGTCAA
>JAYKJC010000436.1:0-2505 GCA_035285885.1 Leptolyngbyaceae cyanobacterium
TTTTGCCATTCTCGATGAGGTAGGCTTCATCCACCCCAAAGTTAAATTCACCCGTCGGCCCAACGCTGCCGCCGCCCATCTTCTTGCAATAGATGCCCTTGTCCACAGAATTGAACAGATCATCCAGAGAATAACCGCCCGGAGCGATGTAGGTGTTGCGCATCCGGCTAGCCGCAGAAAATGCATAGCTCTGGCGACGCCCACTGCCCGTCCGGGGATGCCCGGTGCGAACCGAACCTGCACGATCCGACAAGAAATTCTTGAGAATACCGTTTTCAATCAGCAGCGTTCGCTGAGCTGGCATCCCCTCATCATCCATATCGATGGTGCCAAACTCATTGGGAGACAAGCCTTCATCCCATGCGGTCAGGCTTTCGTGGGCAATCTTCTCGCCCTTCTTATCCATAAATGGCGTCGTCTTGCGCTCGATCTGCGTCGTTTCTAGCAAGTGCCCACAGGCTTCATGGAAGATCACGCCCCCAAACTGATTGGCCATGATGATGGGGTAAGTGCCAGACTCAACGTAGTCGGCATAGAGCATCTTACCTGCGGATTCTGCAACCTCATCAGCAGTCTCCGAGTAGTCCCAGGTTCTCAAGAATGCCGGGTCTCCCGTACTGCCGACTCGCTTACCAATCGAGGAGCGATGCTCGCCATCCGCGCACAGTAGGTTATAGCCAACGGACTGCGTCAGGCGAATATCGCGGGCAAACGTTCCGTCACTGGCCGCCACCATCACCTCTTGCCAATCCCGAAAATACGCCGCCCGTCGAGACTGGATATGGTTAGCTCGCTTCGCCATCGTGCTATTTGCACCGAGCAACACATCGCCCATTTCTTGCATCGAGCTAGAACTTGATAACCAGGCTTCTTTTCCTCGTGCCACAGCATAGTCTCGCAGAAGCTCCAGATTAATTTCTGGAACAAAAGAGTTTGGAGCGGGTATCATCAGTCCCAAGATGGACAGCGCCTTTTCCAGCGCACTCTTCAGCCCTGAAAAACTCAAATCATTGGTGCTGACATAGCAATCGTGCGTGCCCAAGAAGACTCTGACCCCTGCACCTGTGGACAGTCGAGGCGAAATACTGGTGATGGCATCGTCTTCAGCCAGGCAGCTAATGTAATTGCCCTTCTCTAAGAAAAACTCAACGAAATCAGCACCCGCTGCACGTCCTAAGCCGAGTAGGGTGGATAGTGGCTGTCTCCAGCCCTCGTCAAAGCGATCGCGCGTTGTCGAATAGCTCAATGTAGGAACTTCTTTTGACAGCAAAAGCGTCGGCGACATGAATGAAATCCTCAGCAAAGGTTGATTTACAGTCCGCAATATCAAGCTAAAGCGGATTCACATTGATTTAGTCTAGCAAAATGCTTTTCGTTAAGGACGTGTCGCGATCGTGCGGAAAACACGACACATGATTACGCTTCAGAAGTCATCCGCTGAGCCGTGTACCTGCTTTATCATAATGGGGTGAGTGGGTTGCTTTCACTGAAACCAAGTATCATTGATTTTGCCTATTAAAAACTCATTATGAAAACTCGTAGCTTTACAGTGATTGTCCACAAAGAAGAGGACATGTATGTAGCGGAATGTCCGGAAGTCGGCACGGTCGATCAGGGAGAAACCATTGAACAGGCCGTGGCAGGGGTGCAAGAAGCAACACGGCTTTATCTTGAGGAGTTTCCTTTACCTGAAGCATCTCCCAAGTACATAACGAATATTGAGATTAGCTATGCCTAAACTGCCGCGAATCTCAAGCAAAGAAGCGATTCAGGCATTGAGACGTTTAGGATTTGAGCAAGTTCGTCAAACGGGCAGTCATGTAGTGATGAAGAAGTTAACAGAACATGGAGCAATTGGCTGTGTCGTCCCTATGCATCGAGAATTGAAGACGGGTACGTTAAGCGGCATTATCAAACAAGCACAAATCACAGTTGAAGATTTTATCGAGGCTTTGTGAAACACAATGGTTTGGTATTGCCCGACTGCTAATGCTTATTTGCTAAGAGTTGAGCTAATAGTTGGGTAAACATGACAGACCATCGAGAACAGCTATTCCAAAAAACGCGTATTCGAAGCAGCGCGACGGGAAGATATGCTTTTGAGTTTATCTCTCCTTATGAGAAGACCGTATTCCCAATTATGCAACGGTTTGCCAATGGCACCTCTCAACTAGCTGGCACAGGGTTCTTCATTGCGCCGGGAGGTATTTTTCTTTCAGCTGCACACGTTTTTGAGATTGATGTTTCTAACAAGGATTCGTTTTGGACAGTTATCCAAGATACCGAGAACAGCTTGGTCGAGCTTGATTTCGAAGAAGTTCGAGTTCGTCCAGATAATCGTGACATTGCAGTCGGAAAAATCGACATGCAAGGATTAGAACATCCAATTGTCAGCATTATGGAACTAATGCCAGAAGTTAATGAGGTAATAGCAACGTTCGTATTTTCCCAAACTCTTGTGCATAAACCCACACTCAACAAAAGCGTTCTGATGCAACATATTCA
>JAYKJC010000437.1:0-2944 GCA_035285885.1 Leptolyngbyaceae cyanobacterium
GTGGCCTACGACGTGCGGCGGAGCAGCGGCACCGTGACGGTCATCGACCGCCGCCACGCCAACATCTGGCGCCCCATCGACGGGCGGACGCGGGGGTGGGCCCTGGTGCCCCACAACTACTACAGCAACAGCGCGTCCGGTGCAGATGGTCCAGACGATGTGACCCTGACTGTGCGCCCGCGGGACATCGAGGTCGTGACCGGTGCCGGCGCCGCGCGTCCGTGTCTCGCGCTCTCCATGGTCCCATGCCGAACAGGATCGCACCTTAGCGGTTTGGCGGCCGACGTTCCGACAGGCGCGATGATCGGCATCCTGTGGGACAACGGCACGAACCGCAACGTGCTCGTCAAGCACTTCACAGTGGCCGAGGTGGGCGCGGATCCGTACCTCGACATCGGCAACTGGGACGACCCCGACAACGGCTCCGCGGTAAACGTGGTGACGGCCGCGGGCATCCAGGACATGTGCCTCCTGGCGCTGCCGTCCGCGCGGGGCAACACGCACCTGTGCTTGTACATCGACACGAACGGCGACTTGTTCGGCAAGTTTTCGACCGACAATGGCGGCAGTTGGGGAAGCCAGTTCACCGTGTGGGCGCCGTCCAGCACGGACACCGTCAGCCGGGTGTCCGCCGTGTTGACACGCATGGGTCGCATCGTGGTCGCCTGCGCCTACAACACCGGGAACCGGATCCGGTACATCTACTCGGACGACTACGGCAACAACTGGCTGACAAACACGAACGCCGGGTTTAGCTCGACGGCAACGGGCGTGGAAGCGGTCGACTTGTCCATTGTGGAGGACGACCGCGGCAACCTCTGGACGGTGGCGGCCGTCGCAGCGACCAACGGCCTGCGGCTGTACCGGGGGCAGGCCGAGAACAACCCAGTGGCCGACACGACGGAGGCAGCGTCCGGATGGGTGGTCGGCCCCGAGAACGACGAGCTGTCTCGCATCGAGGCCATCGCTATGCCCAACGGCGTAATCGGCGTGCTGCACTCGATGACGGAGGCCTCGGGCACCACGAACCAGCTCAATTTCATCCAGGTGGTGCGCAACCATCCAGTCCACCATCAGCCGCTGGTGCTCGCCCCGGTGTCGAACAACACCCAGAACGGGGTGGTGGTGGCGTGCACTGTGGGACTGATGGCTAGCGGCTACCTCCACGTCGCCTACGCCAACCCGTACACGACCTCCGGGGGCACGGTCTACAACCTCGAGGTCCGCACGCACCTGTACGCGCCGACCGAGATTCCGCGTATCGGGGCGTTCTTCGGCGGCCTGTGATACGCCGGCGCAGGAGGTAGCGGATGCTCTGGTTGCTGGTGGCGTGCGCAGAGTGGGACGGTGGCGATGGCCCGGACACCGGCGTCGAGGGGACGGGCACGGGGACGCTCACCGTGGACCCAGACCTTGCGGTGACGGACATCGAGGTGGTCCAGGTGGGGCCCGACCTGCAGGTGAGCCTACGGACCGCCACGCCGGTCTCCCGGCTCGTGGACGTTCGGGTCACTTGGGCGGCAGGAGTGTTCACGCACCATCTGGTGTCGGTCGAGGGCGGCGAGGGGGTTGGGCTCGTCGAGCTTCCCGACCCGTGCGAGCAGGTGGGAACGACCCTCGACCTGACGCTGAAGGCGGACGGACTGACGTGGGATCGCAGCGTCGACGTGGTCGGGGCCGTGTTCGGGTTCTCCGTGCCGCTCGACCCTTTCGGGTTGGTCGTGTCCTGCGAGCCGGACGCGTTCCTCTCCGCCCAGCCGACCGCCTACTACCTGCGGGCGGCGGCCGGGTTCCTCGAGGGGACCGAGTACAACACCGTGCAAGGCGCCATCGCCTGGACCGGCACGACTGGTCACTTCCTCGATGGCTCCTACAACTTCGTTCACCGCGAGCCGCCCTTCGTCCTGTCGGTGTGGCCGCTGGAGTAGTGCATGTCCGACCTCCGTAAGGCCGCCGCCAGTGCTACGTACGCGCCGCCACAGCGGGATGGGGTGGCGTGGTCGGAAGGCGGGCTGCGTTGCGCGTTCACCCGACACAATGGCGTGGGGTACGTCACTGTCGTGGTGCCGGACCTCGGCACGGCCTGGACCGAGGTCGCCCACGACGAGCGACACGCCCGCGCCCTCGCGCGCTCCGCAGTCCCCGCTCTCCTGAAGGGCAAGGCGCCCCCCGCAGGGGTGTTCCGACGCCTCGAAGGCATGGTGGCCATGGCCAAGGCCGTCCGCACGCCGCGCGAGGGACGCGAGGAGGTCGACGCCGGCCCCCGGGGGCTGTTCTTCGTGCGGCTGCGCAAGGCCCGGCCGGGGGAGATCCGCTACCAGACGAAGAAGCCCCCCGGTGAGGGGTGGGTGCAGCACACGTCCACCCGCACGGGCAAGTCGGGGTGGAAGTACGCCCCCGGAGGCGCAGGAGGGGCCGCGGAGGCCAAGCCGCCCCCCAAGCAGCGCACGCCTCGCGCTGCCGCTGGGGGTGGGACGCCCCGCCCTCCTCGAGGGGGAGCCCCGCAGCCCGTGGGGGCCATGCGCACTCGTGGCGCTGGGGGTGTCGGGGGTGGTGCCGCTGGTGGCGTGGGTGGTGCCGCGGGTGGGCTGCGGGAGCGGATGGCGGACGTGACCAAGGAGGGCAAGGCGCCCGGCACCGTCACCGGCGCGCGTGTGCGCACGCCGAAGGGCACCACCGAGGTGAAGGCGCCTGGGTCGTCGCCGACCGCTTCCATGCCCGCCAAGGGGAAGGGCGCGGGCAAGAGCAAGGCCGCCGCGACGCCCAAGGCCGGCACCAAGGGGAAGGCGCCTGCCGCTGAAGCGGAGGTTGACCCCGAGTACGCGCCGCACGAGTCCGGGAAGGCGTGGAGCGAGCTTGCGGACTACCACGCGGGGGAGGCCGCGAGCGCCACCGACGTGCACGCGCGGGGGCACCACGAGGGCATGAGCTACGCCGCCAACCT
>JAYKJC010000438.1:0-3534 GCA_035285885.1 Leptolyngbyaceae cyanobacterium
GTGATTAAAGTAACGAGATCATCGACGACCCTGCCGATGGCTTTGGGAAACAGATTCAGATGCCTCACTGCGACTGAACACCCTGTAGGCGATCGCCAGGAAAACGGGAAGCAGCACGAGACAGGAGAAAGTACGCAATGTTGTTGGCGAAGTGCGGATTGCTTTAATCCCCATCTTTGTCTTCTTTACTGGTGCGTGTGTGCAAAATTCACGGAACAATTGCAGTCACGCGGATTTCAATCCGCATCGTTGGCAGTCCAAGCGCCGCAACTCCCACCTGTGTCCAAATGGGGGCATGGTTGGGCATGTAATGGCGATATAGCCTGACCATCACATCGTTAACCTCTGGGGGCAAGCCGCCAACATGGTAAGAATTGACGTGGACAACGTGCCCCCAACCCGCACCAGCAGTCGCCAAAGTTCGCTCGACGTTCCGAAACGCCTGAGCAATCTCGTCCGCCAGCGATTCTGGAATTTGCAGATTGTCATCCCAGCCACCTTGACCAGATATCTCCACGCGATCGCCAATTTTTACCGCTTGCGAGTAATGCAAGTTATTCAGCATGTATTCCCCATAGCCGGGGGTGATAAAAAACTCGGGCTTATTCATGGTGTTTCTCCGTTCAGTACCGTTGTTGATAGGGGCAGTAGGGGTTTCTAAATTCTCAGTTTTGGCGCTGGGGCAGCTAGAGGACGCAGCGATCGCCCTCTGCGGGGAGTTCAAGGTCGATCAGGTAGTCAGCGGCGATCGCATTGACGCAGGGGCTAATGCCTTCCAAAGCGACGGTGTGCCGCTCTCCCTCGACGGTGAGTACGGTACCGCCGAGCGCCTCAGCCAGACTGGCTCCAGCGCCGTAGGGGGTGGCAGGGTCGCCAGTAATAGAGATAATCAGCGTGTCGGGTAAACCCTCAATGTCCTGAGCGTAGGGGAAGCCCAGAGTTGGCTCGCTGGGCCAGAACTCACAGGCGTCGCGGGTGACACCCTCGACAGAACGACCCGTATCGAGGAAGGGGTTCACGTCGAAGATCTGGCGGCGCAGGTTAGCCTCCTGCTCAGGGGTGCGGCGCGCCTCGTCGTTGCAGTTGATAGCAAGGTTGGCCTCGATGAAGTTGGTCCACGTGCCGTTGGGATCTCTACCGTGGAAATCGTCATAGATGGCAAGCAGTTGGTCGCCGCGCTCCTCGTTCTTGAGCTGGGCGATGCCATTGATGACCCGTGGCCATGCCTCAGCCGTGTAAAGTCCGGCACCTACGCCACTCGTGGCCTGGAAGAAGTTCAGCGTGCGTCCGTTCCCAGCGGGTACCGGATTATCGATCAGCGGCTGGAACAGATCTTGGAACACAGCGGTAGCCTGCTTGGGGTCGGTGCCTAGCGGACAGTCTGAACTCTGGGCGCAGAACTCCGCCATCAGCTCAAACGATCGCTGGAACCCGGCGTGGAGCGACAGGCGGCGTTCCGCGCTGCCCTGCTGGGGGTCGATTACGCCGTCGAAGACCATGGCCCGCACATTCTGCGGAAACATCTCAGCATAGACCGCGCCGAGTCGGGTTCCGTAGCTCTGCCCGACAAAGGTCAACTTCTCGTCCCCAAGAACAGCGCGAAGTACGTCCATGTCTCGGGCTACGTTGCGGGTGCCGACAGCAGCGAGGACATCCTCACCACCTGATCCCTCGGCGCACTTTTCCATTAACTCGCGGGTGTCATCGGCACTCCACTCTCCTGACGTACCCAACAGCGTCGTCTGGTTCTCGCCTCGATCGTTCTCTTCGTCGGTGAAACAGTTGATGGCCGGGGTCGAGGCACCCACACCTCGAGGGTCGAAGCCGACCCAATCGAAGCGTTGCAGCAGTGGACCGTCTGTTTGACCCGTCAACGCCGAAAGGACAGCAACCTGCATCCCCGATCCGCCCGGCCCTCCTGGGTTGATGACCAACGAGCCGATCCGCTGGCTCGGCTCACCTTGCGCGGGCAGACGCAAGACCGCGATTTGCATAGTCTTACCCCCAGGTTCGTCGTAATCTAGCGGCACCTCCATGCGACCACATTCAAACGGATCAACATACAGTTGTGCTTCGATCGCAGTGGTCGCAAAGCCTTCGCACGAGCCGAAGGTTAGCTCCTGATTGTAAAAGTGTTCTAATCCTACCGGGATCTCCCCCGGCTGTGGCGGCTGTCCAAGTGTAGGTTGGCTAAGGGTCAGCACCATTGTCCCGGTCAGTAGCAAGCTGCGGACGTAGGTTTTACGGGTGAGCAAGGATCTTCTCCTGGCGGAAACTGTTGCCGCTGCGTCGTGCGTGGATCGGTTAAGAACTCGTGGGTGATTAGAAGAAAATTGGGACATGGTGATGAAGTTCTTTGATACATTTGCTGATGGTTTTACGAACTGACGAGATCATCGACGACCCTTTCGATGGCTTTGGGAAACGGGTTCGGATGCCTCGTCGCGTTTGAATACCTTGTAGGCGATCGCCAAAAACACGGGTACTGCAACCAGCGCTGATAGCGCCCCGTAGGTCGCGTGATACTCGCTGATGGTGAACAGAGCGGGTGAGGGCACGGCACTTCCAGTGATGTTGAACAGGAGTACCCCGCCGATGTTGTTCGCGAAGTGTACGCCGATGGCGAGTTCGGTGGTTCCGTCAATCAACGAGACCACAGTCCACACCAGACCCGGAACAAGGAAGTAGTTGGAAAAGATCGTGAGCCAGCCACCCGTGTCTGCCTCCGGGTTAAGGAGGTGCGGCAGGGTGAATAGTACAGCCGCGGCGATCGCCAGAAAAACGCGGTTGCTCCAGATGAGGCTCGCGCCCTGCACAATGTATCCGCGAAAGAAAAGTTCCTCGGTAGTGATCTGGATCGTGGTAAGAACCAGCGCGATCGGCACAAAAAGCGCGAACGTCACAAGGTCGGAGTTAAAGGAGAAGGTCTCCGGGTAAAACAAATACTGCCCCAGCCCACCAATCAGACAGTACGGCACGAACCACGCTATGAATCCATGACCGACCCGACGCCAGTTGATCTTCTCCCGCGCCGTGACGAGCGTCCGGGGGTGACGGTGGTGGATGAGAGAGACAGCGATAAGCACTCCTGCGAGGAAGCACAGGAAACTCGCCATGACAAACAGGTAGTATTCTACGGAACCGAGCACCGAGGGGTCTGCCTGTCCGCCGAGCGCGAACGCGACGAGTACGCTGGCACCACTACCGACGATCAGCCAAGCAAAGAGAATGATCACCAGTCCCAGAATATACCGCCACCCCCGATGCTTACCCCATTTAGCAGCCTCCAAGTAAGTTGCGTCTTTCACTCCCGTTCCGATTCTCGGCTTTCCTTTGATTGCTTTGAACCTCATCTTTGTCTCCTTGACTTGCGTGTGGATGTAATGCTGAATGATTCATTAGAATTGCCAGGGAAGCGGCGATCGATAGGGATTCTCCCGCATATCCAGCACCTCCCAAGTCACGGGGTTGGCCTGTCCTGTAACGGGGATGTCGTAGCGTTGTTGTAAATCTCTTACCGCAGACTCTGTAACC
>JAYKJC010000439.1:0-4982 GCA_035285885.1 Leptolyngbyaceae cyanobacterium
AGCAGCAATTCTTATGGAAGTTCAGGGGAGAAAACGGTTGCTTGCGGCGACCGTTTTCTCCCCTGAAACTATATAAGTGAGCGCCGACATAAGTGAGCGCCGAAAGGGCGCGAAGTCTCTCAAGCTGAGAATTGCTGGGTCGCTAAGGTCAGGAGTGTTCTGACATAGGAGCAGGAGAATGGTGGGTGTGCCAGTGGTGAGCAATGTCAATGCGGCGACAAATCCAAGCTTGCTCGTGGCCTTGTACATAGTCGAGGAAGCGTGCCAGTGAAGCCGCTCGTCCGGGTCGCCCCACCAATCGACAGTGCAGTCCAATGCTCATCATTTTTGGAGCTTCTGCTCCCTCAGCATAAAGAGTATCGAAGGCATCTCTTAAATAGGTGAAAAACTGCTCACCCGAGTTAAAGCCCTGAGCTGACGCAAACCGCATATCATTGTTGTCGAGCGTGTAGGGAATGACAAGATGAGGTTTGCCGTAGTCGTAGTTCCAGTAGGGCAAATCATCGGCGTAGCTATCGGCATCGTAGAGAAATCCGCCTTCTTCAACAACTAAGCGACGCGTGTTCGGGCTGAGCCGCCCCTGATAGAATCCCAATGGTCGAGTTCCCGCAACGCGAGTGTGAATCTCAATGGCTTGGCGAATGTGGTCGCGCTCGGTGTCTTCTCCAATATATTGATAATCAATCCAGCGATAGCCATGACTCGCAATTTCCCAATTGGCTTCGACCATAGCTGCAACTGCGTCAGGATTTCGCTCCATGGCCATGGCCACTGCGTAAACAGTAACGGGAATGCGTCGTTGGGTAAAGAGCCGATAGAGTCGCCAAAATCCCGCCCGACTGCCGTACTCATAAAACGACTCCATGTTTAAGTTGCGAACTCCCATAAGGGGTTGAGCACCGATAGATTCTGACAAAAATGATTCAGAGGCCGGATCGCCATGGAGAATGCAGTTTTCTCCGCCTTCTTCATAGTTGATGACAAATTGAACAGCAATTCGGGCTTGGTTGGGCCACTGAGGATGAGGCGGATGTTGTCCGTAGCCGATGAGATCGCGGGGATAAGGTCGTGTCATGTACCTGAATCAAATAATGTCAGGTATCAGCGTAGCGCAGTGCCAGAAAGAAGGAACAGTGCTTCATCTTTTATCCCAAAAAAGTCTTCACAAAATAAAAGCCCCTTAAGCCATAAAGGCCCAAGGGCTTGAGTTCCTGAAAATCGTCACTAAGTGAATAATGACAATTAATAAGGCTGAGAACAAGGGGGCGTCACCCCCCATGCGAGAAACTACTTATCCTACAAAGGTGTCTGTTAAGTTGCCTGGAATTTGGGAAGTTGCGATCGCCTGATGTTCCAAATTAATTTCCCGCTTATCGATCGGTATGAATGGAGAATTGTGGAGCCCAGTATAGATTTGAGTCGGTCGGAAAATGCGATTCTCATTCAATTGCTCTTTCCAGTGAGCCAACCATCCAGCCACACGGGCGATCGCAAAGACAGGAGTAAACAAATCAGAGGGAATGCCCAACTTCTTGTAAACGAGTCCCGAATAGAAGTCAACGTTGGGATAGATCCCCTTTCCACCTAAGTGTTCCTCGACGATACGCTCCAGTTCCAGAGCAATATCATAATACTTGTCACCTCCAAACTGATCAAACAGCTTCTCAGCCATTTCCTGAAGAATAATTGCACGAGGGTCCTTCACCTTATACACCCGGTGGCCAAATCCCATAATGCGAGATTTGCGTTTAATGCAGTCTTCTACATACGGACGAACATTTTCAACCGATCCGATCTCTTCAAGCATGAGCAAAACTTCTTCATTCGCTCCACCATGCAAAGGCCCGGCCAACGTACCCACAGCGGATGCAATCACCGCATAGGGATCGGTGAGGGTTGATGCCGTGACCATGGCTGAAAAGGTAGACGCATTAATCGTATGTTCAGCATGCAAAGTCAGGCAAACATCAAAAATGTGAGCCGCTAGCGGATCAGGCTCACGTTCGTTCAGCATGTAGAGAAAGTTGGCCGAATAGTCTAAGTCGTCTCGGGGTTGAATTGGATCATTACCTTTCCGCATCATCTGAAAGGCAGCAACCATCGTAGGAATCTTCGCGATCAGTCTAACGACCGCAGCACGAATATACGCCGGATCATCAAGGGCACGACGAGAATAGAATAACCCTAACGCGGCTGCACAGGCTTGAAGTGCATCCATCGGATGACCACTCTCTGGGAAGCACTTCATCATGTCGCGAATGCGATACTTCAGCCTCCGATGATATCGAATTTCATATTCGAAATCAGCAAGCTCAGCACTCGTTGGCAACTTGCCCCAAATTAATAGAAACGTAGTCTCTAAGAAGCTACTGTATTTCGCAAGTTCATTGATGGCAATTCCGCGATATTCTAAAATCCCTCGTTGGCCATCAACAAAACTAATGCCTGACTGCTTAGCTGGTACGCCCTCTAACCCAGGACGAAATTCATATACAGACATAACCCCATCACTCATTGAGCTTTAAAGTATTGCAACATGGCAAATGTATGCCATTCTCCGACATTTACAAACGAACAATCTGCATGAGCGGCTCTCAAATATACGTGGTCATCACTAAGGCAAAGTGCAGCACACCAAACTGGACTGTAAATGGAGAGCGCTTAAAAGGGAGCGCATAAGACTTCATGCTACTCTTCACTTTATCCTCAGAAAGTAGTTTTTGGAACTAATCCAGAGATCCCTTCTAGCTTTTGGCCAGCGAGTGGGTTCCGTCAAACCTGATTGAATGTGTGTGAAACCATTGACGGAACCTGGTTGGGTACAGATGTATAGCTTTCTATGCCTGCTACTTTCTATGTCTGATAATAGTTAATAGTTATGCCTAAGAGTGGCTATGCCTAATTGCGGAGACGGTTAATCGTGGAGAACTATAACGATGTTTGAGTAGCAGTTTGCCTGCCTAAACATGATTGTCGACTCATTACTACAACTCTATAGGCTTAGACTTGTGTGGCAACCCCCGAACTGCGAAGACTGATATCGTAACGCGAAATAAGGCGATGCAGGGGCGTACCTTAAACTGCATTGAAAACCTGATTTTGCGTGCGCGCACACAAAATCAGGTTTTCAATGCAGACCCTAGGAAATTAATCTGCATGCTTTAGGAGCTGAAACGTTTCTCGCTTTGAATGAATACTCTTTACATGCTTTTTAACCGTGTCTACTGTGATAAAAAGCTTCTGAGAAATGTCCTTATAAGTACATCCAATACAGCGATACTTCCATACCTCTGACTCTCGGCTCGTCAAGCCATACTGATATCCTTCGGCGATCGCCCGAGCATGAGCAGCTTGAAAGCGATCTTCTAAAACAACAAGCATGCTTAAATCAGCCGAATCCTGGTTAAGAAACTGAACCCGAGCACGAATGTTCCTTCCGTGTGTGGTTTGGATATCTTCTTCAATTAAAAATTGATCTCTCGAGTCATCACGCAGAGACTGTTGACTTTCTAGAAGAGTCTGACACAATTGCCAAACAGGTTTGGGGGTTGAATCAATAGAGGTTGGCCTGTCAATCAACTGGTCGCAGAGATGCCGACCCAGACGATTGCTGTGAAGAATTTTTCCAGTATCTGAAACAATCAAAATACCATCTGGCAACCGATCTAGAATTTCCTGAATAAAAGGAAACGAATGAGTAGATACTCCTGTTATAGAGTTGGGCTCGAATACATCATCGACGGTCTTGGGGGACTTTGTTATTACGTTCATTTTAGGGGGCTCTGGATGAACTACGTTGTTTCATCAAATGATGCACTCACCAGCCACAAGACGAGTGTGTACACCAATTACGTTCATACAACGTGCTGAGGCAGAAATCATCAATACGCTGTATGCCACTACAGCGATCGCCCCCAGCATTTCCGGAAATTCTTGCAAAAAAATAGGCGGTGTATCAGTTCTGTTTTTTCCCAAAAGGATGCCAATCTGAAAGTTGATTGGCTGATTCTAGGGAAAAACTCATCCCACAGTCAGTGCTCCCTTAGCTGAATCATTCAAATTAGATTCATAGCGTCTATGACATTCAAGGGTCTAAAAGAATGTTCAAGAGCTAGCCTCACATCTCTTGCTATCTAGAGAAAGTCAAGACGTGTGGCTGGAAAAATTGGAGGGGAAATTCATGACACGACTAACCTTCAGCAGCCTACCTGCTGATTTACAAAAAGCTGCTCAAAGAAGGAAGCTCTATTCAAACCAAATATTGTTTCAGCAGAACGAAACGGCTGACTCGATTTTCTTTCTCCAAAGTGGTCAAATTCGTCTTGTCAGTTTTATTAATGATCAAGTAGTAAATAACTTCTTTGTTGGACTTGGAGAAAGTTTCGCAGAAATTGCCCCATTTTTTGAGACTTACCCGTATACGGCGATCGCCGATCAGCATTCTGAGGTGATGGCCACACCCAAAGATAGATTCATCGCAGAACTGAACAATAATCCCGACCTCTGTCATCAGGTCATGCAACAGTTGGCGCAGCGTCTGGATAAAACCCAAAAAATCCTAACCCTCCGAAGTATTCGCTCTGCCCGTGAACGAGTGCTCCAATATATCCTCATGCAGCTTCAACCCGATGAGACATATGTAGACCTTGAGCGTCCACTAAAAGACATCGCAAGCGAACTAGGCTTAGCACCAGAAGTCCTGTCCCGAACCCTAACCACCCTTGAAAACGATGGCGTGATTAACAGAAACAAAAAAAGAATCACCTACCAGCCTTCTAACTGAGAACCTGTTCGCTTTCTAAAAAACAAGCTCCTCCAGTGACCCTATGCACTAAAAAAACATCCCACCTTCTTCAAACCCTTACTGGGGGTATATTCAAGATTTTTTCGAGTAGAGATGTTGACAATATGAGAGAGGAGTCGTTATAGTGATAAAGCGCTGAAGGGGAACGACACGAATGAGTGAACGCCCTGAGGCGTCG
>JAYKJC010000440.1:0-9495 GCA_035285885.1 Leptolyngbyaceae cyanobacterium
AATTGTGGCATAAACCAGGTCATTAGAGAATAATCACACAGCCCTGATGATTACCCGAGAAATCCATCAGGCGCAAGAGCGATTCGATACATGACAGATTAAAGAATTCGTAAGCTGTGCAGTTCCTGGACAGTCCTTTGGCATGAGCTACTGGATTAAAGGATTCAATAAAGTCGTGTGTAGGGGTAGAGAAAGATACAGATTATTTTTCTAAAGATCAGAACATAGTGGAGAACAAGTGGTCATATGACATGTCATTCAATCAATGAGGTAAAGCTGCTCAGTCTCGATTAATCTGGAGCTGCCATACTAAGGTGCGCCACAGAAAGGTGAGGACTTTGGTGGAACGATACGTTTTGCGAATTGAAGTAGCTCTCAACTGGCGCGTCTACCCTAAGGATACGGTTAAGATGATTACCCTATTGCTTCTTATTGGATTAGCCTTCTTTAGTTTTGCGATTCTTATTGCCCTGGGCATTGGGATCGTGGAAGCGCCGTGGCCGATTCTTCTGGGTGTCTTGATTGTCGGTTTATTGGGTATTCGGTGGATGTCGATGCAGGGAGGGGCGATCGCCCCCACCGACGAGACAACTGCGCCTGAAGATTCTCCCAAAGCATCCTCATCTGACCAGCCCCTAAAGTATCGGGGTGTGGCCTACAAAGACACGTCCCATCGCGAAACATCAGATGATTTGGATGCTCCCACAGATTCTTCTTCCCCAGATACATTGAGCAATTCATTGAATGGGTCGAATGCATTGGAGAAAACGGATGGGGCTACGCCTGACACTCAGTCCAAGACTCTTCATGGGGTGTATCGTGGGCGACCGTGGCAACATGCAGAAAATGCCAGTCCTTCTGAAAAAGGGTCATCGTCAGATATCATTTATCGGGGCCAACGGGTGAATAAGCCCAACGGAGATTGATTAAGGAATGGTTTCTGAATGACATGGGGTTCCTCACGACCGCTACCCATTGCTTTGTTGAGCATCGTCATTGCCATCGGCATTTTTTTTCGAGTTGCCCGCCTCGATTACAAGGTGTATTGGCATGACGAAGTGTTTACGTCGATACGGGCAGCGGGCTTTGTCGGAGAAGAGGTTAGCGAGGCGCTGTATACGGCAGAAATCAAGCGACCTGACGATCTCCTGCGCTATCAAACCTTAGAACCTGGACGAGGCTGGAATGAGACGTTCTATGCGCTGTCTACCCATCCTGAGCATCCGCCGCTATACTATGTGCTCGTCAGGCTGTGGATGAATCTCTTTGGCACGTCGATTGCGACGATTCGGAGTCTATCCGTCGTCTTCAGCCTGCTCATCTTCCCTGTTCTCTACTGGCTGTGTTTAGCGCTCTTTCACTCGCCTGCGGTGGGGCAAATGGCGATCGCCCTCTATGCTGTCTCTCCTTTCCACGTTCTCTATGCTCAGGAAGCACGCCAGTATATTCTCTGGACGCTGACAACGATACTGTCAAGCCTCTTGCTGCTGAGGGCACTGGACAAAGACAGACCTCAAGAGTGGATGGCATACGCTGGGGCGATCGCCATGGGATTCTACACCTCTCTATTTTCTGTTCTTGTCTGCTTGGCCCATGCAGGCTACACCGTCATGAGAACATCCGGACGACTGAACGCCACCGTTCTCCGCTTTAGTCTAGCGATCATGGCGGGCGTCCTCCTGTTTATTCCCTGGATAGGGGTAGTGGTGAAAAACTGGGGCGCGTTTCAGAACAAAACCGCGTGGGTCAACTTTGCATACCCCATCCCGCTGCTCGCGAAGCTATGGGGACTGCACCTGAGCAGCACGTTTGTGGATATGGGGTTGCCCCTCGACCATCCCTACAGCTTAGTGACGCCGATCATCGTGTGGGTTGGAGTAGTGATTGCCTTTTATCGCCTTATTCGTATCGCTCCAGTTCGCACCTGGGGGTTTGTGGTGCTGCTGACGGTCATTCCGGCGATCGCCCTCATTCTTCCAGACCTTCTCATGGGAGGGCGTCGCTCAGCCAGCACCCGCTATTTCGTGCCCGTCCTCATCGGCGTGCTGCTAGCCGTCGCGTTTTTGTTGGCAGAAGGGTTAGCCCACCCCACTGCCAGATATCGCTGGGGAATTCGCGGACTCACCGCCGTGGTTTTGACCGCGAGTCTCCTTTCGTGCAGCATTAGCTTTCAATCCAACACCTGGTGGAGCAAGGTCGTCAGCTACGGAGTTCCCCGAACGGCAGCTTTAGTAAATCCCAAACCAAATCCGCTCATTGTCGTGGGACTTCGAGAAGTGAGCCTGGGGAATGCGATCGCCCTGAGTCACTTTTTGGAGGATCATGTCCGACTCATCCTCACCCAAGACTCAACTGTTCCAGAGCTTCCGGGTGATGCCAGCGATCTGTTTTTGTATGATCCCCATGATGCGCTGATCCAAGCCTTTGAAAATGATCCCCAATTTATGCTTCAGCCCCTACCTCACGATAATATATATGTCATTACTGATACAGAGTCCAGCAATCGCTAGGAATCGAGCGGCAGCCAGCCATTCGTCATTCCATTCGTCACTGACCATTAGCTACTGAGGGTGTGCGTGAAACTCATTATCCAAATTCCTTGCTATAACGAAGAAGAAACCCTCGGAGTAACACTGTCAGAACTTCCTCGACATATTCCAGGAATTGACACCATCGAATGGCTGATTATCGACGATGGGAGTGGCGATCGCACCGTTGAGGTTGCCAAAGCCTGTGGCGTTGACCACATCGTCAGCTTTAACCACAATCGAGGACTCGCCGTGGGATTCATGGCGGGACTAGATGCTGCACTCAAGGCCGGAGCTGACATCATCGTCAATACCGATGCAGACAACCAATATTGCGCCGCTGATATTCCGTTACTGATTGAGCCCATCCTCCGGGGAGAAGCCGAAATCGTCATCGGAGCACGCCCCATCCACAATATTGACCATTTCTCTCCCGTTAAGAAATTTTTGCAGGGACTTGGAAGCTGGGTGGTGCGGCTGGCCAGCAATACTCAGATTCCAGATGCGCCCAGTGGGTTTCGCGCCTACAGTCGCGATGCCGCCATGCAAATGAATGTGTTTAACGAATACACCTACACCCTGGAGACCATCATTCAGGCAGGACAAAAGGGGATGGCCATCACCTCGGTTCCGGTGCGAACCAATGGATTTCTCCGTCCTTCCCGGCTGGTCAAAAGCATTCCCGCCTATGTGCGACGCTCCATCCTCACAATTATTCGCATCTTCATGGTGTATCGCCCCCTCCGGTTTTTCACGCTTGTCGGCTGCTTTCCATTCGGCATGGGAGCGTTTCTATGGGTGCGATGGCTGTGGCTATTCTTTTTAGATGATCCGACCCGTGCCCGTGCTCCCAGTCTGATTGTGGCGGCTGTCTTGATTCTGGTAGGGGTGCAGCTCTGGATTCTAGGGCTATTGGCAGATTTATTGTCGGTAAACCGAAAAATGTTGGAAGACATTCAGCTTCGGCTACGGCGTTCTGATATTCAGGCGCATCAGTTACTTTCTGGGAAAAAAGAAACGAATCCCATTAACCATAATTGACCCCATGAATAGGAATGACCGACGTGAAGCTGATGACAACTTTCATGCCAGCTTCGAACATTTAGATGATTAACACACGTGTTCTGCTTCTTTTAGGTTTGTGGCGATCGCCGGACGATGACCCCACGGATGGCGAGCTTCGAGTTGTGCGGCAATGCCAATCAGCGTCGTTTCATCGGCGGGACGTCCAACGATCTGCACGCCAACGGGCAGGTTCTTGTCTGTGAGGCTCACGGGTAGGGCGATCGAGGGCTGTCCCGTTGCGTTAAATGGAGGACAGGGAAAGACCCAGCGCGTCACCTTTTCCATCATCTCCTCTGGGCTGAGATCCTTCCATTCTCCGATGCGAATGGTGTGGTGCAGATAGGTCGGCATTACCACCGCATCATACTGGCTGAAATGGGCAACGATTTGACGGGCGATGACCTGCATCTTCCAGAGATTTGCGAAGTAAGCAGCAGTTGAATCGTTGTGGGCAACCAACCACTGATTAATCGGGCTCATGGCTTCGACGGGAATCCCGGCAGACCCAATACAGGCGCGAAACACAGCGGTAAAGGGTTCGACCAGCTCACTACAGTCGAGTTGGGTTGCTTCAACCGCATGTCCCAGGGCTTCAAGCCGTTTCACTGTGGTGAGTACCGCTTCTTTACACACAGGGTCAGCCTCACCCATGGGCGCGACCCCCGTCATAAAACCAATCTTGAGGGGACGAACGGTGTCGCTATTCCCATAGCGAATCGCGGTATCGAGAAAAGATTCTTCAGGATCAGGGAGCCAGTAGGGATCGCCAATGACGTACCCGGAAGCCATATCTAGAAACGCAGCCGCATCTGCAACCGTGTGGGCGAGTGGCCCAGAGGTGCCGATGCCGCCGGGAGTATCGCCAATGGGAGCATAGGAAATGCGTCCACGGGAGGGCTTGAGCCCCACGAGTCCGCAACAGCTCGCGGGCCCCCGCACCGATCCGCCCCCGTCTGACGCCTGAGAAATGGGACAGAGTCCTGCGGCGAGAGCGGCGGCAGCTCCGCCGCTACTGCCCCCTGGGGTGTAGTCCAGGTTCCACGGGTTGCGTGCCGGAGGAAATCCTGGTGACTCGGTGAAGGGCATGGTGCCCATTTCCGGCGTGGCCGTTTTTCCTAAAATTACAAATCCTGCTTGTTTAATCTTGCCGACAATGGCGTCATCAAAGTCACACACATTGTCTTTGAGTGCCTGACTCCCAATGGTGAATCGAACGCCCTTCATTGGATTCAAATCTTTGACTGAAATGGGCACACCAAAGAAGGGGGGGAGATCATCGACGGATTGGGCAGTGGCAAGCTGCTCCGTCTTTGCTTGTGCATCCTGTCGTGCCTGTTCTGCTAAAACGGTGAAATAGCTGCCCAGCGAGGAGTCAATGGCCTCAATGCGCTGGAGGTTGAGATTGGTCATTTCAAGTGGAGACACAACTTTGGTTCGAATTAACTTAGCCTGTTCAATGGCAGGCAGAAACGCTAACTCAGATTGATTCATGACATTCAGGATAGGCACAACTGTGCATGAATCTAACAGGGTTTAAGGAATCAGAGAGAACGTTCCCTGCCAGTTTTTGAATTGGCAAATGTATAGCGGATTGTAACCGCGTTAAGCATAAAAACAGGTGGATGGAGAGTAGCGCCCCACACACCTGTACTGATCCCGAATCACTTTCTAGTCCGAATCACGGTTTAGAATCACTGTTTAGCCATTGCTAAGTTAGACGAATCGGCGGTTTGGGCCGAAGATTCACGGCTACTGACTTCGTACATGCTCATTGAGAGAGGTTGGAAACGGTCGGCTTGGGCGATCGCCTTCGACGGCTCATACAGGCGTGGGGAGCCATACCCAAACATATCTTTTAGTTCATCAAGCTGACGTTCAGGAAATTCATAGAACGTATCTTTATGAGGATGATAGGTCGTTTGATACAGTGTCTTTTCCACACCCGTGGTCGCTGTTAGACTCGGTTGAGCAATTCCCATAGAGGGCTGGTAAAAGTAGTCTTCAAAGGGCTGTTCTCGCTTGAGCCAGCGGTGCGAATCTGTTCGGGGCAGATCCTATTGCAGAGTGGCAAGGGACGGTGGCTCCTATGTTTGCGTTCTTTGATTGGCAAGCACCGGGTTTTCGCTAGCAACCATTTGAGTCCGCCGCCAGTTTTCAAACACGTGACTGACATCAAAGCCCATTGCCCGCTGGTAGTGCCATAATCCGCCCTGCAAGAAGAAAAAGGCTAGATAAAAGTGAGCATTGGCCAGCCAAACTCGGGGCGTGTAGCCATCGGTTAACGTGGGCTGGGCTTCAAAATAGCGGGGAAGAAATGCCGATTTCAGTTCTAAGGTCGGACCATAGAACTCCTCTGGATAGGCGAGTGCATTGAAGCCGCAGTAATAAGACGCTGCAAATCCGGCTAACGCGACACCAAACAACGAATAAGATAAGATGCCATCACCTGAGAAAAGAAACACTCGCTTAACCCATTTGAAGGGCGGAACCAGAATGTGCCAGGCTCCCCCACCAATTAACAACGCAGCAACATAGAGATGACCTCCAACTAAGTCTTCTAAGTTGTTTACGGTAAATAGATGGGTTTTGTAATCCCAAATCGTCGCTGGATCGAGGGTTGGAGCTGTGACGAGTCGCACTTCTCCAAGAGTCGCATCATACAGTCCCCCAAAGAACTGAGCCTTCGCGACCAATAACAATGCACCCAACCCCAAAAAGATCAGGTGATGTCCTAAAATGAAACCAAGTTTTCGAGCATCCTGCCATTCAAAGTGAAACTTAGCCGCATTTCCAGAGGCAAGCTCTAAGCTGGCGGGTAAACGAGTTCTGTGGAAGTAGGCTCCCCCCGCTAATACGCCTGCGGCTACGATGTGGATGATGGCGATCGCAAACCAAGGGTAAGTATCAACGACTTCACCCCCTGGCCCCATCCCCCATCCCTCCGTGGCCAAATGTGGCAACAGGATCAGACCTTGTGCATACATCGGCTTATCTGGAGAATAAACCGACAGCTCAAATAAAGTATATGTTCCCGCCCACAGCATGATCAAAGCAGCATGAGCCACATGGGCCACAATAAACGTATTCGATAAGTCGATGAACCGGGCATTCCCCGCCCACCACCGATATTGCTCCTGAGTTTGATTTGAAGCGTACATAATAAACGGATTTCCGTAACGTTAGTTTTCAGCATCAGCCCGCACCTTAGAGCAGGCTTGTGGGTTCAAGTTCCAGAATCTTATCTCTTGCGAGCGGTAGTAAGTACGGTAACGTCGAACAAGTTGCGCCAGACGCAACTGTTCTATTCTTAACTCCGCTGCACACTGATACTCCTCGCTTAGCTTAAGATTCGTCGGTTTCTCGCGGGGAAACCGACGAATCCTAAGCTAGGTTGGGGTAATTACCTGACTTGGTCTAAACACCAATCATTCAGGACAAGCCCGTAATGATGTGATCGAGATAGACATCCATTTCTTGCCCAGCTTCCATTCCCACTCGTTGAGTGACCACTTCTTTCATTGCCTGTAAAGCCTGAATAGTGGGCTCAATGGGGACTCCCAGTGACGAATACGTTTCCTTAAGTCCGTTAAGAACTCGCTCATCCAAAATTGAGGCATCAGCCGCTAGCATCGCATAGGTTGCGTACCGCAGAAAATAGGTCAGGTCTCTCAAGCATGCTGCATAGCGACGGGTGGGGTACATATTGCCGCCAGGAAGCGTGATGTCACCGTAGAGCAAGCTTTTTTCAACGGTTTCACTGATGATGCTAGAAGCACTCGAACCAATTTGATTGGCAGCTTTCACGCGTATCGTACCTGTTTCAAAGTATCGCTTGAGCTTTTCAAGCTCAGCACCCTCTAAGTAATTGCCTTTCTCATCAGCAGGGTTAATGACAGAAGTAATAGTGTCTTGCATGGTTTTTACTTATCTTTGCTTGTCAGCTTTACATTGGTTTGTATTCAACATCTAAATCACGTGGTGGGCGCAACAATGCTCTAAAAGGCGCGGATCAGCTTATCAAAATAAGGTCCCGCCAGTGCTGCCTCTTCAGAACTCAAAAGCCCCAGTGCTACAGATTTAATACACGTCATTGCAAGCTTCAGGTTTTGCAAAGGGATTCCCAGAGAGACATACATGGCGCGCATTCCATCAAGACCAATATCTTCAAGGGGTTTAGAGTTACCAGCTAAAATACAGTAGCTAACCAAGCGAATGTACCACCCCTGATCTCGCTGACACAGTGCTGTTTTCTTTGCGCTACCGCTATTGCTGGGTGTGTTTGGACATTGTGCCCAAAATTTTTGACTGCCTTCGTCCACGATTTTCTGTTGGTTCGCAGCTAGTTTTTGAGCTGCACTGATGCGTGCGCTGCTATTCGTGAAGAAATCTTGGAGTTCAGTAAGCTCAGCACTACTTAAAAATCGATCAGAGCGGTCAGACTGAGCAATCACCTTCGCTACGATACTCATTAATTAAACCTCTTCTAAATTGATTTACTTTGAACCATTGAAGGCTGATTTACAGCTTCAATGCGCATTAGAAACGTCAGGAATTGAGGTCCTCGACACAAGAATAACTAAGAAGCAACTCTTATTCAGCAGAAACGATTGACCCTGATTGACTGACAAAACTTTTGTAACCCTGATTCTGCCGTAGGATGGGTTAGCGCTAGCGCAACCCATCGTAACCGTTGCCACCGTTGGGTTTCACTTCGCTCAAAACCAACCTACCTCAGAACTTTTGTCAGTCAATTAGCGATTGACCTCATACTTAACCCTTAATTGAATAAAAATTAACCATGAAGATTGCTGTTCAAAAGCATCAACACCACCTTCAACTGTTTGAAACAGTTTTAGTTAGAGCTGTATGATGATGAACTTACACTCTTTATGCTCAATGATTTTTATTTCAAAAGGTCTGACTTTTCTTAGAAAAACTGGAGTATTCAGATTATTAATGCTGCTTCTTAGTAAAAGATAAAATCCAGGTGATGCTTTTTGAAAGTCTTCTTATAAACCGAAAACATAACTTCAAGTTTGTTTACTTATTTAGCGAATGTGCTTCAAATGTTGAACTGAGTAAGTGGGGAAAAGCTATGCTGCACGGCGATCGCCCCTCTTCATTCATGCGTAAACAATTCACATAACTTTGTATCGAATTGAAGGAGATGACGAGTAAGATGATTAGCTGAATCTATGATGGCAATTAGATTTGTTTATGAAACCAGGTCGCTCAATGGTATCATGCCGATCCCTTCAATGACTTATGAAATAGTTGGCAAACAAAAAGATTAATTGAATCTATCTGCCTTCTATCAATTGTTTCAATTGGCATACTTTATGGACTTCATAAGGTTAAATGCATGTATTTCAGTCCACATTTAAATTACTCCGAAGTAGAGCATTGGCCAACGCGTGAGACGAGCCGCGCCCTACACCACCGTACTTAACGAATTGGAGTTTAGACTAAACGCAACTTTACGCTACTGGTAGGGGCAAGGCAATGCCTTGCCCCGACTACAGATGGCGCTTTATCCAACTTGTCTAACCTATAGCGGTTTGCAACCGCGTTAAGCACAAAAACAGATGTGTGGGGCGCGGTGCTCCCCACACATCTGTACTTAACCAACGCGCAAAGCGCTATTTTTATAAATCACGGAGTAAAGCTACAGCAAAGCAAGAATTCGTGAAACCAAAATTATTCGGTTGCTGTATATTCTTACCTGCTTAGATACCATCGTGAGATCAACGGGGAGATGGTCGAGCCTACCCGTTAAGAGCCGAGCCCACTCGAATGCAAGACGCACAGGCTTTTGCTCGCTCACGCGCCTCATCAACGGTTTCTCCCAGGGCGATCGCCACTCCCATGCGTCGATTTTTGCGACAGACGGGTTTGCCAAACA
>JAYKJC010000441.1:0-3328 GCA_035285885.1 Leptolyngbyaceae cyanobacterium
TTGCCTGTCCCGTCATTTTCTTCCAGGGCGATGAAGACAAAATCGTGCCGCCCAACCAGGCCGAGATGATGGTCGATGCCCTCAAAGCTAAGGGATTACCCGTCGCCTACGTGCTGTGTGAAGGAGAGCAGCACGGCTTCCGCAAAGCCGAGAACATCAAACGAGCCCTGGATGCAGAACTGTATTTCTATTCCCGCGTCTTTGGGTTTGAGCTTGCTGAAGCAGTAGACCCAGTAGAGATTGAGAATTTAGGGTAGGGAAGAAGGAAGAAGGAGCAGTTCCCGTAGGGTGCCGTTAGCGTTAGCGTAACGCACCGAGTAGATGTCTGGTTCCCTGACTTCTGACAGGAAATCGCTACAAGAGCCTCCGGCTCTAATTTGAATGAAAACCAGAGGCTCTAGATGATATTCCCAACGAGACATTGAGAACAAGAAATCCGCCGTTCAAGGCATCACGAGAATTTGGCCGCAACAGAACAGCGAAGAATGCTGAATCTCAAGCCGTTCCATGACGGTGGTGTCCCCCAACGGAATTGAAAACTGGTTCAGCTTTTCGAGCGATCGCCCTTTAATGGAGTCTCCTTCCACGCTGAGTTGAGGATTCTCAAACATCAAGGTGTTGGGCGTGTGTAGCTTTAACCCGGTGTCGAGTTGGACACGAGACGGGCGATCGCCCACAGACAAATGAGAACGAAGCATCAGTCGTCCCGGCGTGAGAAGAATGTCGGGGTGCGAGAGGGACTGCATCGGTTCGGATCTCATCGGTTGGGGAGGCGAACGGAACTGTGTGTTTTTGTCCGCGCCATCCTCCACAGAATGCCCCAGGCAGTCCATCACAATGCGCTGCAACAGCTCATCCACCGCATCCGCTAACAGTGGCGCTGCCAGAGATTCTCTCAGGTGAGCTTCAGTCAGCATGAGATCGATGTCAATCGGCACCGGGGCAAGCAGTCGAAACGCTTTGCCTCGCATCACGCTCAAGCCGTTGGTTCGAATGTTCTGGGCAACGACCGCAATGGAGCTGAGGGACAAGCCCTTGTAAACCACATCTTTGGCGGTGATGCATGCCTGGGGGAGAGACCCTTTGAGAATTTGGCGATCGCTCGCCGTAATTGCAATGTCAAGCTGCTCAGCCCGCTCGATCTGCGTGTTTAACCATAGGCGAATGGCCGGGGTCAGCAGCCGAGAGATCAGCCGACTGCCGCCCTCAAAGGACTCCGATTCAGGGACTTCCGAGTCAGGGGATTCCGAGTCAGGACTCGAATCAGAATCAGACCTGAATGTTGGAGATACGGACTCTTCAAACCGATTCGCCATGATGCAGACTCACTTACAACCGACCCACTCACAACTGGCCCACTCACAACTGGCCCACTCACAATTACCTGTCAGCCTGTAGGTCGGGTTCGCGTTAGCGTAACCCAACAAAACCGTTACTGCTGCTGGGTTACATTTCGCTCAACGTCAACCTATTGTAGAAATTTTTAGCTAACCCACTCATTTGTACAATCGCCTGTCAGCAGAATACCAGGGCAGTCTCCTTAATTCCATAAGACAGCGTTCTTATAGCGCTGTGCGCTCTGGTTAAGTACGGATGTGTGCGCCGCGCCGCGCCCCACATATCCGTTTTTTGTGTTTAACGCAGGTGCCAAACCGCCATAAGCAAAAAACAGGCACAAAACTGGCGGATTCTATACACCCAGCTCTCAACACGACCTCAATAGTACCTGCAAAACAGAATGTCATGAGATCACAACATTTTTGATCCCCAGCGATCCCCGGACTGAAATAAAAGTCATGAAATCATGACATTTTGATCCCTGTTTTCCCTTTAACCTCGTGAAAAGGCTGATATTCCGAGATCCCCACCCCTTGATCTCTGAGAGGTTTTCCGGCACGATGAGTACAAATGCTGATCCCGAAGCTTTTATGTTTGATCCCCACGATGAAAATCGGGGATCAAAGCAAGAGGGTAAGGTGTCACGTTGTTTGTTTATCCAGTCTGTCTATCCAGACTGTTTATCTAGCTACTTTGATCAGCGTGAGTAGCTGTCCGAAGCCGTTTGTTATCCGTTTGTTAACAATGTTGCCGATCTGTTGTAATTTCTGTCGTGGAATCGCAGCCGTTCGGTCTTGACAAACCCAGCCCAATTTGGGAGCTAGACTTCTACCGCAAGGAAAGCTCTAGTTTCCAACTCAGGCAAGGGATGTGTATCGGTTTTAATTTATCGGTTTTAATTTTCTGTTTGCATTAGGAGGTCCACTGTGGCTCAACAGATTCCACTCGAAGAAATGACATTGCGCCAGCTTCGCAAAGTTGCAAGTGAATATGGCGTGTCCCGCTACAGCCGCATGCGCAAAGAGCAGCTAATTGCGTCCATTCAATCCATTCAACAGTCGCGGGGAGTCGCTCAGCCTGCGCCAAGTACTGCTGGAGTCCAAGCTCCTCAAGAGAAAGTCGAAGCTTCTAAATTTGATGTCGGTCAGGTGGCGTCTGCAACCGCTGACTTGGCAAGTGTGGACGAAGGCTTGAACGATCTGCCCGATGGGTATGGCGAGAGCCGGGTTGTGCTGATGCCTCGCGATCCTCAGTGGGCCTATGTTTACTGGGATGTGCCCAACGAGCACCGTGAAGAGTTGCGTCGTCAGGGCGGTTCCCGCTTGGCTCTGCGCTTCTATGATGTGACTGCCATTAACTTGGACTACCAGCGGCCTCACAGCGTTCAGCAGTATGAATGTGATGAGTTGGCCCGTGAGTGGTACTTGCCTGTTCCAGTGAGCGATCGCGACTATGCGGTTGAAATCGGATATTTGGCGAATGACGGTCGCTGGTTGTTGCTGGCTCGCTCTGCTCCAGTCCGCATTCCTCCTGTCTATCCGTCTGACTGGATTGACGACAAGTTCTTGACGGTCGGCTGGGATGACGATCTCCGTGGCAAGACCCTGGTCGAGTTGACGCCTCCTAGCGAAATGACCGCAGCCGAAACCAGCAGCCCCATCTACGATCACATCTTCGGCATGGCGAAGTCGGCTGAAGCTCAGCGGGTCGCAGGTTCCTTGTTTGGTTCCATGCATCAAGTTCCAGAGCAAGCGGTTAGCTCCTTCGTCTTCCCCTCGGGCATGGGCATGTGGTCAGCCTCAGGCATGGGCATGGGCTTGACCATGTCCGGTGCGGGCATGTCGGGCGTGGGCTTCTCCGCGTCTGCGCCTCCGATTCGTCCGCGTCAGTTCTGGTTGGTGGCAGATGCAGAACTCATCGTCTACGGTGCCACTGAGCCTGATGCAACGGTCACAATCGGTGGTCGCCCCATCAAGCTCAACCCAGACGG
>JAYKJC010000442.1:0-5702 GCA_035285885.1 Leptolyngbyaceae cyanobacterium
CGCAGGATCTCACCTTTGAGGGCGATCGCCCGGTGATGTTAGCCGTGAGCTATCAGTCGCTTCAAGAAGTCGGCCTGGGTCTCAGCTTTGCCCTGGAAATGAGAAAGCAGTACGAGACTGAGCCCGACCCTCCGGTTCGCATTGCCTTTATTCATCGTCCGAGAGGCTATGGGCAGGTGTGGCGATCGCTTTCTCATCTGAATCACGACCTTCCGCTTCCCCTCAATCTTTGGGTTGTCGCCTCTCCGGGCATGAAAACAGAAGACTACCCCGAAACGCTCAAGCTACGACGACCCGACCGAAATGGCCGGACAACATGCTCCATCGATCCCGACCAATTTAACCGCATTGGATGTCCCTACCAACTGTTTCGATGTCCGCAGCGACGGCTGGGGCGATCGCCAGAAAATCGGCCCTAGGGTCTGCTTTAAAGGGTGTTTTTTCGTGCGCAAAGCGCACAAAAAAACACCCCTTTCAGCTAGCCTTAAAACACGCCCTAGGATTGGTGTGCAACGAAGTGCGCCAACGTATTCTAGATAATCACTTATTGATAGAAAAACGCTTATGAATGCCTTCGTTTCTATCGGTCTCACCACTTAATTGTGAAGAATCCCTTGAGCGGAGTTCCACTCATCCCTATAGTATTGGAATATCTTATCGAAACGATTGATGTTGAGATGGGCATCGAAGAGTGTTCAGCCTTGAGCAGACGTGCATCTTAACGAAAAAATTTCTTCTGGAGGAAATGTTATGTCGAGCCGCCCTATTATTCTCGGGATCGTCGGAGACAGTGCCGCAGGGAAAACAACGCTTACCCGTGGGGTGGCTCAAATTTTGGGTGAAGACAATGTGACGATCATCTGCACCGATGATTACCATCGCTACGATCGCAAGCAGCGGGCTGAGATGGGCATTTCAGCGCTTCACCCAGACTGTAACTATCTCGACATCATCCAGCAGCACCTGTCCCTCCTCCGTACAGGGCAAGCCATTCTCAAGCCAATCTACAATCACAACACAGGAGAGTTTGATCCTCCAGAATATATTCACCCCCGCAAGTTTGTCATTGTCGAAGGATTGCTCGGCTACGCGACTCGCGGGATGCGCGATGCCTATGACGTGAAAGTTTATCTTGCACCCCCAGAAGATTTGCGAGCCACCTGGAAAATTCGTCGGGATACTCGTAAACGAGGCTACACCCCTGAACAAGTGGTGGATCAGCTGAAAAAACGGGAGCATGATTCAGATGCCTATATTCGCCCTCAGCGCCAGTGGGCAGATGCCGTGGTGACGTTTTATCCTCCAGCAGAAGAGACAGAAATCAGCGAAGTCATTCTGAATGCCCGTCTGGTTCTCCGCCCGACAATCCCCCATCCTGATTTCAGTGAGATGTTGACGCCCGAAGGCAATCATCTCGGCGAAGCAATTCGACTGGAGCTGGATCGAGACATGGGAAAACCCGTGGATGTGCTTGCCGTCGATGGACATGCCACCCAGGCGCAAGTCAACGAGTTAGAACGGGTGCTGTGCAACGAAGTGCCGCATCTGGGACAGTTCTGTAGCTTAGAAGGCAACGACAGCATTGGTAAAGTCGTTGGAACCACGGGAGAACTTTTGCAAAGTTACCCGCTTGCGATTACTCAATTGCTGATTACCTATCACATGCTGAAAGCGGCTCACGTGTATCAGTAAGCACTTAGGGCTTGCGACTTCTGATGGTCAGCTATCGGAGCCGTTGGCGATCGTCGGCTCACGTGTATCAGTAAGCACTTAGGGCTTGAGACCCTCTCTCTAGGATTCTATTTTCTTGCTAATCATTTACAGAAGAATGAGCACAATCGAGAAGATCACCGCTCCGAATCCGAAGGACCAGAAACAGCACCGTTTCTGAAATCGAAGCTCATCTTGGAGGCTGCTCACCAGAAGTGCGCCCGCTATAAACGCCCATATGTAGTCAAACGTGAGGGTACTTGTCAGCAGAGCTTCGGTGACGACTGCACTGAGCAACAAGACTGCGACGATAATCCAGCGACCGATACGTCGATAGGCCCACTGATGGTGTTCTGTCAGCCGATGGTTCATCACAATAAAGTGCAACACGAGCACCGTGAACAGAAGCGATCGCTCGATGAGCAAAAACTCAAACTTGTACCCGACTTGCAACACATTTAAGAAACAGACATACGTGGTGAAAACAGCCATATGGATGGCGAAAACGATGGGAGAAGTTGAAGCTGTGGGGCTCAGATCCGGTGTTTCAACGTCAGATTTCTCAACATCAGATCTCTCAAAACTGGATTTCTCAACGTCAGATTTCTCAAGATTGGATTTCTCAAGTCCCTTTTGTTGGGTCTTCAGGTGTTGAGTCCTCAGGTGGCGCGATCGCAACGCCAGTTGTTCTAACCCATAAAAAACCAGAAGGCCACTGAGCATGACACAGTAAATCGCAATATTGGGTTGACTCGTATCTGCATCACCTGTTGATGGGAGTTGGGCGTAGGCGAGCCGTGGCAAGATATCCAGAATGACGTAGGCCGCAGAGACTCCACCCGTAAACGAGAACCATTTCTCCTGGGGAATTAAGGTCAACGCCTCAACATCAATCGACAGAGCGAAGACAAACGCCCAAATCACTGCAAATACAAATCCAATATCCATGACGAGTTCTTCGAGGAGTCATCGTTGCGGGTGATACTGAAGCCTGAGTCTGATGGTTAAATCAAAACCACGGTGGGAACTGAAGCTCCCAACCTGCACGAGGTTTAGTGGCAGTGGCTATATCTTGACATACAGCGGGCGAAGATTCTCCATTTTGGTGGATAGGGATCAGCAACTCTCATTATGGAAATTCAGGGGACAAAACGGTCGATTAAATCGACCGTTTTGTCCCCTGAACCGACACAGGTGAGCGCCGAAGGGCGCGAAGTCTTTCAAAATGAGAATTGCTGAATAAGGGACACGAAGGCGATGCGGACTACGCCCAGGCAAGCCAACGCCTTTATGGTCGTGTCGATTTGTCGTGTCGATGCGCCTGACCTCCCTCTATTGACACACAAATCAAATCCAATCTCCGATTGCTCACCATCCGTGGGAGGATGAACGGTGTGAGCGCTTGTTCGCTCTCCATCGACTATCATGACTCGAAGACCGCCAGTTGAAGACCGTCAGTTGAATCATGAGCACCAAGCCAAAGATTATTGTTTTGGATGATGACCCAACGGGGTCACAAACGGTTCACAGTTGCCTGCTGCTTCTCAAGTGGGATGTTGACACCCTGGTGGCGGGACTGGCTGATGCCTCTCCGATTGTCTTCATTCTGACGAATACCCGAGCCCTGACGCCCAAGCAGGCCGATGACATTACCCGCGAAGTCTGCCGCAACTTAAAGGTGGCGATCGCCCAGGCAGGCATCGAAGATTTTCTGGTGGTGAGCCGTTCAGACTCGACCTTGCGCGGACATTATCCCGTAGAGACGGATGCGATCGCCGCAGAATTGGGGCCGTTTGATGCCCACTTTCTCACCCCAGCCTTCTTTGAAGGGGGACGCCTCACGCGCGACAGCATTCACTATCTGATGGTGAATGGAGAAGAAGTCCCGGTTCACAAAACGGAGTTTGCCCAGGATTCTGTCTTCGGCTATCGCCACAGCTATCTGCCAGACTATGTTGAAGAAAAAACTGGGGGACACATTGCGGCGTCTTCAGTCGAGCGTTTTGTTCTGAATGATATTCGAGCCGGAACCCTGGATCGGCTGATGCAGCTCCAAGACAACGTCTGTGTCGCCGTTGACGCCGAAACACAGGAGGATCTCAATCGATTTGCCCAAGACGTTTTACAGGCCGCGTCTCAGGGCACGCGCTTCTTATTTCGCAGTGCCGCTAGTCTGTTGACAGCGCTGGCGGCTCTTCCTCCCCAACCTACGCCTGCGGAGGAGATGTCACGAATGACCCGCAACCAACAGCCAGGAGTTGTGCTGGTGGGGTCTCACGTTAAGAAAACGACCCTGCAACTCAGCCAACTCCTTCAGGCGGACGGTGTGGTTGGGGTTGAGGTCGATGTGGTGCATTTGCTGGATGAGTCGGCAGAGCAGCGGCAGCAGTTGCTAGCCTCCACCCTCCAACAGGTTCATGAGGCCCATGCCCAGGGCAAAACTGCCGTGGTGTACACGAGTCGCACAGAACTGACGTTTGATTCTGCGGAGACTCGACTGGCGTTTGGGGTGGCGGTTTCGACCCTGCTGATGGATATCGTTCGAGGCTTGCCCGACACCATCGGCTTCCTCATCAGTAAGGGAGGCATTACCTCGAATGATACGCTGAGCGTGGGTTTGGCGCTGACATCGGCACGCCTACTCGGACAAATCATTCCAGGATGTTCCATTGTGAGAACTCCAGAGACGCATCCTCAGTTCCCCAATCTCCCCGTCGTGCTGTTTCCGGGCAATGTGGGAGATGAAGAGGCGTTGGCGATCGCCTATCAACGACTTAAAGCTTAAGAACTTCTCAACGACTTAAAGCTTAAGAACTTCGAGCTTAAAAGAATTCGGTAGGCAAGTAGAATCACACGTTACGGTTCCGACAGAGGGAGGAATGCGATGGGGACTCAAACGACCGCTAAAACCATATTTCTGCTTGCGTCAATGGTGGGCTGGCTGATTGTCGGAGCATCGCTGATGTACTTGTTTCCCGTTATGGCTGACCTGCTCGTGGGGTCTGACTTGACTCATCTGTGGATGGAAAATCTCAGCCGAGGGGGATACAACCCCATGCTTGCGATCATTGGAGGCGGCATCACCTTTGTTGTGACCGTGGCGGGAAATTTCATCTGGTATCGCCAATTTGACGGCAAATAGGGGCAAGGCAATGTACTTGTTTTGCGTATTCCTTGTTCCCAGCGTCGTACTTGTTTAGCGTAGCAGTAGCACCGAAGACTCCGGATTTAACCCCCCTTAATCCCCCCTTGCGAAGGGGGGAAATGTCTGTTCTCCCCCTTGCGAAGGGGGAGTTAGAGGGGGTCACGCTAAACATATATAAGGCAATGCCTTGCCCCTACCGTATTTGGTGCTTTCGACCCGCTAGCAAGCATGAAAAATTAAATCCGTTCGCGTTTAGCCCTAAGAAGCTGGTGCAGCTCATACCCCATCAGGGACAATACGCCGAGTCCCATGGGCAAGAGGTGATGCAGAATGCGAAAAGCGATCAGTGCGCCGATGATCTCAATTTTTGGGGCGACAGACGGCAACAGCAGTATCATGACGGTTTCAAAGATGCCGATGCCACCGGGCACCGTGCTCAGCACACCCGCAAGTTGAGCAATCACATACACGCCGATAACCTCCGGTAAATAGTGGAGAGAGGTGGGGCGCAGCAAAACGTAGATGGTGGTAGCAGCGATCGCCCAATCGATACACGTAATAATAATTTGGGCGATCGCCACCGGAAAGGACAGGCGCGGAATCGAGAGCCAGCCCACGGAGAGCGATCGCCGCATGAGGCTACTGACAACGAGATACGCACCAACAATGGCGAGGGCAAAGACTCCCAGGGATTGCACCGATGATTCGGGCAGGGTCAGCACCGTGGACAAGTCCATGGGTTGAGTCAACAGCAGAACTCCACCCAAAGTCAGCAGGCCCAGCCAAAAGCTGAGATTGCAAAAGGCAATGATCTGAGCGATTTGTGGAGCGGTCAATCCCCACCCTT
>JAYKJC010000443.1:0-5162 GCA_035285885.1 Leptolyngbyaceae cyanobacterium
AAGAAAACTTCCAGGACTCGGTTGCTTCCGCTGGTCTGGAACCTGATTTACGTACCCTAAATCGAAGAGCACTTGTGCGCAGTGACTTTGATGCCCCAAATTTTTCTAAAAATAATTATGTCGCGACGCTTTCAGCAGTCGGTAATTTCGAGACCTGGGGCATTGACCATGAATTGGTTATTGGCACTGAATATCAGTATGAAATCGGCAAAAACTCAACTCTTTTATCTCAAGAGATCGGCTCGATTGATGTGTTTAATCCGGTCTATAACCAACCTCTAGGCCCCATCATTACAGAATTTAGTTCTTGGCGTAATACTGCTTCTAACGTCAGTGTTTTTGTGCAGGATCAGTTAACGTTTTCTGACCAGTTTATTCTGCTGATGGGCGGTCGATTTGACTCTGTCGATTATGACTACGAAGAAGAAGGATTCGAGTTTAGTCAGAGTGATAGCGCCTTTAGCCCACGGGTGGGTTTGGTGTATCAACCTGTTGAAAATGTTTCCCTCTACGGCAGTTTTAGCCAATCGTTTGAGCAGACATTGTTTGCCTCCAGTATAGACAACACGCCTTTCGAGCCTCAACGGGGCACGCAGTTTGAAATTGGCGTCAAGGCTGACTGGTTCGATGGCGATCTGGCCACGGCCTTAGCAATCTATGACTTGACGTTGACCAATGTCGTCACAGATGACCCAGATTTTCCCGGTTTCTCGGTGCAGACTGGAGAACAACGCAGCCAGGGGATCGAGCTAACGGTCGCTGGCGAAATTCTACCGGGTTGGAACATGATTGCAGGCTACGCCTATACGGATGCTCGCATCACAGAAGACAATACATTTCCAGAGGGGAATAGCCTCAATAATGTTGCTGAAAATACTGCAAATTTATGGACAACATACACGATCCAGCGAGGAGATTTAGCGGGGTTAGGCTTTGGTTTGGGGTTATTTTATGTCGGGGAACGACCCGGTGATCTTGATAACACGTTTACGCTGCCGGATTACTTCCGTACCGATGCTGCCATCTACTATGAGCGCGATCAATTTCAAGCCCAGATAAACTTTAAAAATCTGTTTGATATTAACTATTTTGAATCAGCCAATAATCGCAACCGCATCTTTCCGGGTGCTCCCTTTGAAGTACTGGCAACGTTAGGATTGGAATTCTGATGCAGAAAAGAAAGCGTCAAGTTGGGTGGAGGTTTTTGCTGGGGTGGGTCTTCGTCCTTGGGTTAGCGGCCTGTACAGGACAGTCGGCCTCAGACAGCACTCCCCAAACCCATTGTCGAACGATATCTCATGCTTTGGGCGAAACCTGCGTGCCACCCAATCCTGAGCGAGTGATTGTGCTGGATACCAGTCCCCTGGATGTTATGTTTGAGTTAGGACTGCAGCCGATTGCCACTCCAGACTTGGGAGACATCTTATCTTATTCTGAAGAGCAACTAGCTGGCATTGAGTCCCTAGGTAGCAACGAGCAGCCAAACCTGGAGGGTATGCTCCAGCTCAAGCCCGACTTAATTTTGGCAACTCCCTTCGATGCGCCCAAAATTTATGACGAACTCTCCCAAATCGCCCCGACCGTCGTTGCCCCTAGTGGCAACGTGGACTGGAAGGAAGATTTGAGGATCTACGCAGCAGCACTGGGAAAAACAGATGAGGCGGAGGCACTCTTAACCGCCTATGAAGGGCGGGTTCAGGAGTTTCAACAGCGCATGGGCGATCGCCTCAGCAAAACTGAGGTTGCCATCGTGTCTTTTGCAAACTATGGTCCAGGATTGCCCGTACGCGTTTATTTGTCCGAATCTTTTATGGGGCAAGTCGTTGAGGAAACTGGTCTATCGCGACCACCAGGACAGCGCGATCGCACTTTTTCTAAAGAACTCTCCATTGAGCGATTAGACATCGCTGATGGGGACGTCATCTTTTTTATGGAATTTGATCCCCAAGAGGGATTGCTTGAAAAAGTACAGCAACATCCCCTCTGGTCCCAACTGGAGGCGGTTGAGCAGGAGCGCATTTATCCCGTGAACTATGGCTCTTGGGTCGCCGAACGTAATATTGGGGGAGCCAATCGCATTCTCGATGATCTCTTTCAGTATTTGGTTAAAGAAGCTCAGATGTGAGGGATATGATTTTAGATTTTGGATTTTAGATTTTGGATTTTAGATTTTGGATTAAGGATTATTTGTGCGTACTTTTATTTTGGTCTGGCTGGGACAAACCATGTCATTGGTTGGGTCTCAAATGACTCATTTTGCGCTGACGATCTGGATCTGGCAACGGACAGGGGAAGCCACGTCTATTTCTTTACTCGCTTTCTTTATCCAAGTTCCTATTTTAGTTGCTTCGATTTTTGTGGGCATTCTGGTTGATCGGTTTAATCGCAAAATGCTGATGATGGTGGGAGATGCAATCGCCGGTTTCTCCACAATCCTCATCCTCATTCTGCTCCTGACCCAGCACCTTGACATCTGGCATCTTTATCTTACTGGTTCTATCAGCGGTCTGTTTGGCTATGTTCAAGCACTGGCATTCTCAGCGTCCCAATCTCTACTCATTTCCCAGCAACATTACGTCCGCATTGGGGCATTGGGGTCAATCAGTACCTTTGGCTCTAGCGTTTTAGCACCATCTTTAGCAGGGGTGGCCTATCCTCTCATTGGCCTGTCGGGGATTTTGGTGATTGATGTCATGACATTTGTGGTTGCGATTGGGCTATTGGCGATCGCATCCATCCCTCAACCTCAACTCTATAAAATTCAAGGCCAACTGCCCGAAATCAGCCCAGGAATAAACATCAGCCAGATCTGGCAGGAATTGTCCTTTGGATTTCGCTATTTGCTGCAAAACCCCGGTCTGGGAGCACTTCAGCTCTTTGCGATGGGCTATATCTTCTTTGACAATGCAGCCTTGTTAGAACCCATAATTTTGGCGCGGGCAGATAGTAACGCGGTGATTTTAGGTCATGTGTTTGCGGCTCTGGGACTGGGTGGACTGATTGGAGCCATTGGTCTGGGCATTTGGGGTGGTCCTGAGCATCGCATTCGAGGAGTGCTGTGGGGCAGAGCCGTCATTTTTAGCCTCGAAATGCTGATTGGGTTGGGCCGCACACCTGTTGCCTGGATTACTGCTTTTTTCTGTGCTGGTCTGCTCAAACCCACGGCCAACAGTTGTGAAGAGGCGATCTGGCTTGCAGCAGTACCGCCGGAGATGCAAGGGCGAGTGTTTTCAGCCAACTCATTTCTAATTGGCATCCTATCGTCGTTTGGATTGCTGATTTCAGGCCCCCTTTCAGATCAGGTATTCGAGCCTGCGATGCGTCCAGGTGGGATATTGGCTCCAGCTTTTGGCCCCATCTTTGGCACAGAAATAGGCAGCGGCATGGCCCTGCAATTTACGCTCTTCTCGTTTGTGGTGGTGCTAATTTGCTTGGGGTGTTATGCAGTTCCGGTATTACGGCGTGTCGAAGAAATGCCTTGACTGAATCACTGAGAGGACAAGAACAGTAAGCGGTTGTACTTCCCAACGTCCCGCAACATCTCCTACATTTAAGCAGAAACCCTTTCACAGGAAATCAATAGTCTTCTTCGTCCACCAGTGTGCCACTGCTGTCATGAATGCAGAGCAACACATGAGACGCCTTGGCTTTCTCTCGGGCTTTATTAAGCACATCCCCTTTATCTTTACCCTGGGCCAGCCGTTTTTTCTCCTGTATCACCAGCCACCCACCATCTTCAGGGTTAGGAACAACATGGATGGGATGCTCACTGTCTTCTGGCCCTGACTCTACCGCCTGCCGGGTGGTACCCTCTGCATTCTTATTGCGAATGGGCTTGTCGCGATGCTTGGCCCACTTTTCAGCCTGGGCGGTGGCAATGGCGATCGCCCGTTGACTTGGCATTTCTCAACATTTTTGTATACAATTCATGTATGCACAATTGCACGGATTGTAATTTGCCATGCCGTCTTCATCTTCTTCAACCAAACCTTCTGAAGATATGGTGTATACCGAACTCTATGATTCTATTTGTGAGCGCCAGCTTCTGCCCGACACAAAGCTTGGCGAAGCCTTGCTTGCAGAACATTTTGGCGTGAGCCGGACGATTATTCGACAGGTGCTTCAGCGATTGGCCGGAAATGGACTGGTTCGTCTGGAACCCAATCGAGGAGCCTTTGTCGAGCGCATCACGCTGGAGGAAGCGCAACAAATTTATGCGGCGTGGCGCTTGGTGGAAGAAACGATCATTCGGGATGTGACGCCATCAATCACGCCTGAACAAATCCAATCTCTGCGACAGCTCGTTGCCCAGGAACGACACGCCTGTGACGAGAAGAATTATCCGTTGCTGACTCGGTTGTCCAGTCAGTTTCATATTCAACTGGCCGCATTGAGCCAAAACAAATATCTTGGAAAGTTTTTGACAGAGCTGATTCCGCTCACGTCTCTGGCCTATTTCTATGAAGTGAAGAACATGCCTCTCTGCACAGAGGACGAGCACAGCCAGATTTTAGACGGCATTGAAGCTGGGGATGTGGAGCAGGCAGTGGCGATCGCCCACCGACACCTGGACGGCATTGAAGCAGCACTGAATGCAGCCGCCTCTCTGGACCCACACATTAGCCTGACCGATCGCTTGAACATGCGGAAGCCATCGCTGTCTCGCTAGACCATCACAGGAAATGATGACACGCTCTTGCTTTGCACTCATTTTATGGATACATTAATTGTATACAAAATTTGTTCTCATTTTTTGTGCCAGTCGCTCTCATCAATTAACCATGCATTTCAGGAGGTTGCCCATGACGTTTTCGCCCGTGTACGCTCTGCATCGTTTAACGTTTCAACAGCTTCGCAGTTCTAATGAAGTGGGCGATCGCCCCTGGAGTGAGATAAAAAACGCTCTACAGAAGCTAACCGCAACCGTGACAGAAAAAGTGATGGTGTTGCGTCCTTATCTGGCGGGGATGAGCTTGGCGATCGCCCTCATGAGTATTGCTTGTGCGTCCATTTTTGTGGTGATTGCGTCAGAGTCCCTGAGTCCAGGGGCGATCGCTTTTAACCGACTGCTGATTTCAGGTCTCGTCTTTGGAGGATGGTACTACACCACATCGGCTCAGCAGTCCTCCTGGCTGACAGATGACCCAGCGGAGCGATCGATC
>JAYKJC010000444.1:0-3636 GCA_035285885.1 Leptolyngbyaceae cyanobacterium
CTCCATCCAACGATTGTTTGCCTTATTGTCGGGTACCGATGATCCCCATGCCAAAATTATCAAAGAATTCTCCATTTAGTCGCTTCTCGCGGATGCGCCGATTCAGCGACTCTTTCAGGTTTGACCAGCGAAATGGGAATGATGTAAGAAGCTCCCACCTAGGAAGCCTCACTGCTTATTGAATCGTTTCACCTTCGTGATTCGTTGCGCCATTTCCCCGAAGGTTTTGCCATGACCAGCCATCAGGATCATCTATTCATCAACCCCCTGTCAACGGGCGATCGCCCCATCACTGATCGCCCCGTCACTGATCGCCCCTCCATGCTTGATGTCCCGATCGATGCATCGGCTCAAGGTGTCCCAATTGATGCCCCAAATGATGTCCCGATTGAGGCTCAAAGTGAGGCCCCGGTTGAGGCGGCTCCTTCGTCAAACGATGACATGAATGCCACCAACGGCGTCGCCGATACCTCTCAGCGTCATCCCACCGTCCTCTCCCACACCCTCCTGCCCCAGCCTCAGCCCCTGTGGTTTCAGCATTTAGAAGCGCATACCCATCGGTTATTGGCGGCGCTGCATCCGCTGACCCAAGCCATCGAGTGGATCAATCAGCCGTTTGCCGAACTGGGCGATGGGCTACCCCTTCAGGACAACCCATCGGCTATTACCGAACTCTGTCACTACCATGTTCTGTATCGCCTGCTTCAGCACCTCCAGCCCGCAGGATTGCCCGCAGGGTTGCCCCAGTGGCGCTTGCTCAATGAGTCGGTAATGCTGACGGTGCATTCTTCTGCGTGTTCTTCGAATCGCAGAAACGGAGAAACCCGCTACATTCAAGCATGGATTCGATCGGACACGCTGCAAGTCAAACTCCACCGCCCCTCCGACGAAATTTCAGGATTCTTGAACATCCCCTCCCTGGATGAGGAGACGTGGAGGACTGTCTTTAACGACAGGAGCCGACTCCAGGAGTGGTGCCACCAGTGTTTAGAGCTGATCACCAGTGGCATTGTGACCTGTGTCGGTAGCCTGCTGCTCGAAGGCGTTGACATCACCGCGCAAGAATCCATCCGGCGGATTACTCAATTGCTGGTTGATCAAAATTCGGTGCTTCAGTTCGAAAAGTTTGAGCAGGTGAATGCTCAGATGTGTGAGCTGTTTCGAGCAGACAATACGGCCATTGTTTGCTTTCAGCGGCAAAATGTGCGGTTGTTCATGGGGAATGTCAGTGATGACTTGAACGTTGCTGAATATTCTTTTGATGAACTCAAAGACGGGCAAATGATGGAGGCGATCGCCCATCGTACCCTCATGCTCGTGCCAGATTTGCAAGACCAGTGCTTCACTGAACTGGGTGAACGACTGTTGGCGTTGGGTGTGCGATCGCTCTTGCTGATTCCTCTCATGGCCGAACAAGTCACCTGCGGTCACCACACCGAGCATCCCATTGGCTTAGTCGGCGTTCTCAGTCACACCCCCCATCGATTTGATGCCGTCGATCAGCGCCGAGCAGAACAGCTCGTGCCTGCCTTCACCGCCGCTCTGACCACGGCCCTCCGTCAGATGCACCATAAACAGTTCATCAACACCATTCACCCCTCAGTGGAGTGGCGGTTCATTCAAGAAGCAGAGCGACGGAGCCTGGGCATGATGCCCGAACCCATTGTCTTTCAGGATGTGTATCCGCTGTATGGCATTTCCGATATTCGAGGCTCGTCTCAGGAACGGAACCGAGCCATTCAGGCCGACCTGCTGGAACAGTTGCAGCTCGGCTTGGCGGTGGTCGAGGCGGTGTGTGCGGTGCAGGCCGGAACGTTCGTCGAACAGCTCCGGCTTGACGTGCTCGACAAAATTGCAGAACTCGAACAAGACATTACAGTGGGGGCTGAAGTTACGGTGAGTCGATATTTGAGCGATCGCCTCGAAGCTCATTTTGATCACTTTGTTCAGACTCATCCCTCCGTTGAGCCTGTGGTCAATGCCTATCGTCACGCCTGTCACCCGAAGCAGGGCGGCGTCTATCGCGCCCGTGCCCACTACGATTTTCTACTGGGACAAATCACCAGCCGATTGCGGGCGACCTGGGACGAATGGCAGGGGAACATGCAGCGGATCATTCCCCACTACTGCGATGTAGAGGTGACCGACGGCATTGACCATATGATTTACGCGGGAGGGGCGATCGCCGTTCAGTTTTCACCCTTCTATCTGCAAAGCTTGCGCTACGAGCAACTGCGAGCGGTGTGTGCCTGCGCCCGCACCGCCTTCGACATCCAGGCTGAGTTTAACTCATCCCTAGAAGTCACCCACCTCATCTTGGTGCAGGACTCGACCGTCGATATTTTTCACGATGAAGACACCGAACGGTTATTTGACGTGCAGGGCACCCGCGATACCCGATATGAGATTGTCAAAAAGCGGATTGATAAAGCCGTTGACGCCGATCGCCACACGCGAATTACTCAACCCGGCATGTTGACCGTGGTGTATTCCACCGAGCAAGAAGAAGATGAGTATCGAGAGTATCTCCGGTATCTGGCTCGCGAAGGATGGGTTGATTCAACACTGCACGTTGGGACTGTGGAACCTTTGCAAGGCGTGAGCGGTCTTCGCTTTTTGAGGGTCTCAGTCTTGCCCCACACCGCTGGGTCCTCCGTGTCTTAGTCTTAGGACTGACGTATTTTTTGTGGGTGGTGGCGGGCGCAGCCCGGTGCTTGTTTAGCGTTGGCAGTTTCTACCCCCCTCAATCCCCCTTGGTAAGGGGGGAAGCTTAGTTCTCCCCTTGCTAAGGGGGAGTTAGAGGGGGTTCAGAGTGAACGCTAAATACATACGCAGCCCGCTACAACCCACAAAAATGCGCTAGTTATGGAGGACTTGCGTAAGTCCTAGGTCTTTTGTTCGCGCCCCAATCTGATCTTGTCTGACCTCGTTTTGTGCCGCTACGGTCAGGAAGAACGTGGGTTCTTGGCGACGATGAAGAGGTGATCTATGGTGCGCGATCGCATTGGCAACTCCCTAAAGAAAGCGAAGAGAATTAATCTGTCGCGAGGCAATGTTCGCTTCCGAGATGCCGTTGACGATCCGCATGATTCCACCGACCTTTATCGGGTGAAGCTGGGCTCTCGCAGTCGCCTCAAGGTAAGAATCTCGCTTCAGCAGCGCACAGGAAATGCTGATGTTGAAATCTACGCATTAAAAAACAAAAAACGCTCTGTTTTCAGGCAGATTGGGCGTCGTGCCTTTGATGACTTGAAGCGCCGAGACGTTTGGTCTCACTTGGAACGGGTGGGGCGATCGCGCCGCAAGGGCCGCAGAAATGAAAAACTGAACGTCACCTTAGACTCTGGACTGTATTTCATTCGTGTCTTTCCAAAATCAGGTGAGACTCGCTACACGCTTAAAGCCGTGGCCAAACCTGCGCAACTGCCACCTCCGGTTTCTCAACCGCGATCGCCCAGCCAGCCACCGACCGTTGTCTCTCCATCGATCTCCCCACCACCTCCTCCCCTCCCGCGTTCTGTCAAGCCGCTGATTCAACTATCGAGTCCTAATGGTGGCGAATCATTCACGACAGGAGAATCGATTGCCATCACCTGGACGGATACCCTCACGGCTCCCGTTCAGATCGATCTCTTC
>JAYKJC010000445.1:0-12482 GCA_035285885.1 Leptolyngbyaceae cyanobacterium
ATGGTCTGGGCTACAAAGCCAACGACCACCAGGAATCAGGACACTATTCAAAGGACTGCAAACGTTTGAGGGGATCTTTCAAGGTTGGACTCTGGCTCATGTCCAAGATGTGTATACACAGTAGCCCAAGTTTGGGAGAGGGATTTAGGGTGAGGGCTAATGGGTAGCAAGTTTACGCCAAGCGGTACTAGTGCGTCTATCGAGAGCACGAATTTTCCTTTGATCGGGATCTATCCCAAGTTCAATGGCCTTGATTAAGGAATTATCTAGCATATGGGTGAATGGTAGATGTGATGAGACATGAACGATGTTCGCATGATGAGCCACGTAATTTTCAGAGTAAGTTTTCATGCTGTTTGTTTAAGAGGTTCTTCATGAAAGGCCATCCTGCAATTGCTAAATTGGAGCAAGCGTGGACGACGATTGATTCCCCTGAGGCTGCGCTGAAAGTTTCTGTGTCTTTGCTGGGCTCATTACTTCAATGCGATCGCTGTTTTCTGTATGTGCGATCGCCCACTCTGAAGATCGGCAAGGTTCCTTTTTGCTGGTGTCGTACTCCAGACATTGCAGAAATTAAAGATGCTGACTGGAAAGTAGAGCCATCTTCTCTGCCTGAGGAGGATCCCATGTTTTTAGCCGCACTGCGAGCAGAGCCTTCAATTTTTGTGGAAGATGTGGAGACAGCCCAACCAGACACCCTAAACCGTCAGTTTGAGCGAGAGAACTTTGGACATCGAGCGTTAGTGCATGCCCATCTTTGCAGTCATGATCAACTTTGGGCAATTTTACAGCCCTGTGTCTTTGATCAGCCTCGGCTGTGGAGCGAGAATGATCGGGCATTAATTCACCAAGCCGTTCGCCATATGAGCCCTCTTGCTATTCATTATGTTACTCGTGAGATTAATTAAGTATGATTGTGAATCTTCGCGCAGAGGGATGGGAAGTTATCTATCATCGCTCCCATGCACTCTTAGCCGCCCAAATTGCCGGAAACTGGGATCATCGCAACGTGCCTCAACGGTTGTATGAAACCATTGCTGCAATTTCTCACCACGATGACTTGGAAAAAGAGTGGGAAGGCAACCAACTGACCGATGTAGGCGCTCCCTTAGACTTTCGACTCCAGGGAGGAACCTCCGTCGATCAGCTTAAAAAGCTGACGGATGAGGCTCTTTACCGGAGTCGCTGGGTAGCAATGCTGATTTCGATGCACGTGTGTTATCTAAATCAGGCTAAGCGAGGAAGCTGCGATGAGCTAGATGCCTTTCTCGATGAGCAAGAGAAGCGGCAAGTGCAATGGCGCAAGGAGCTGGATGTTACTCAAGATAAGGCGGAGTCCTCATATGCTTTTCTGGAGTGGTGCGATAGACTCTCCCTGATTCTCTGTCAGCGACAGGTTCCCATGGGAAAACGATCGCTCGAAGTCTCTTCTGGCCCTAGCGGTCATTCATATTACCTGGTTGAGCGCGATGATGGCAGCTTAAATATTACACCCTGGCCTTTTGTGCCCAACGAATTTATGGTAAATGTCGAAGCCTGTTACCTTTCACAGCTTGAGTTTGCTTCTAGCGAAGAACTTGCTTCAGCCCTTAAGAATTCACCTCGAAAGATTTTGTCCTGGAATTTCAAGCGAGATCAGGAATGAGAGAGTTGAGTAGCTTAGATGGTGGCAATCCACTAAAAAAGTGGGGACGTGCGATCGCCCCCAGCTGAATCAGCCAACTTACGCCCCAGCAAACCCGATGCAATTAGAGAACTTTGCCAAGTCGCGTCAATCCTCGGTGATCTGGGCTGAGTTCAACAGTGCTGAAATAAGGCTCAACAAGGCGTTCATGGAGAAGGGTTTGGACAGAAAACAGTTAGCCCCTGCGGCGAGAGCGAGGTTTTCCTGGGTTGGGACACCGCTGAGGGCGATAATCGGCACATCAGACTTCAACGCTTTCAGGTGCTTGATTAAGGTAAACCCGTCCATAACAGGCATCATCAAATCGGTCACTACAAGCTGAATTTCCGACGGGTACTGACGATATTGTTCTAAAGCTTCTGCTCCGTCCTGAGCCAGCAAGGTGCGGTAATGCTGGGTTTCGAGGAGCGATCGCAGCATATTGCGCACAATTGATTCATCTTCCACCACCAGCACTAATGCCTCATGATTTTCTGGAGACACCACTGACACGGGCTGGGGCAAAGATGATCCAGCGACATCGCCTTCTACTAGGGGGAAATAGACCTTAAATTCAGCCCCCTGGCCCACCTCACTGAAAACTTGCACAAACCCCTGATTTGCTTTAACCAGTCCACGTACGGTCGCTAATCCCAATCCGGTACCCTGCCCCGGAGCTTTGGTCGTGAAAAATGGATCAAACATCCGTTCTTGCACATGGGGAGGAATGCCAAGTCCCGTATCAGCAACGGTGATGGCGGCATAGTTGCCTACCTGAGCATCCAGATTTTGGGTCGCCAGAAACTTATCCACGAACACCTTCTCTGCCGAGATGGTCAACGTACCGCCAGTGGGCATAGCGTCACGGGCATTGATGCATAGATTTAAAATAATCTGGCGCAGGTAAGTAGGATCAGCCAAAATCGCCCCTAGTGCTGGCTGAGTATCTTGAGATGAGGGAACATCGACCCGAATGCGGATAGATTGTGGAAAACTTTGCTGAATAATTTCAATTTCATCTTGTAACAGCTCTGCCAGATCAACAGCCGTTTGTTCTCCCTGACTGGCCCGAGTCACCAACAAAATTTGTTTGACGAGATCAGCACCTCGTTTGGCACTGGCTTCTATAAACTGCAATCGCTTTAGCCCTTTAGCATCCAATCCCTCTCCCGTTAACCGAAGAAGCTGAGCCATGGTCAAAATTGGAGTGAGAATATTGTTGAGGTCGTGGGCAATGCCGCTCGCTAGAGTGCCAAGACTCTCTAACCGTTGCGCCTGATAAAACTGGGCCTCCAGCTTTTTCTGTTCGGTAATGTCGGTGGAGATACCGCATATTGCATAGGGGTTGCCCTCTCCATCGTGTAGAGGAAACTTGACGGTAAGATAGCTGTAGATGCCGTCGGGCAGGGGTAAGTTTTCTTCAAGTTGTAGAAGTTGCCCCGTTTCAAACACAGTACGGTTTTGGGTGGCAAACTCTGTGGCAGTTTCCGCTGGCCAGATTTCATATAAAGTTTTGCCCACCAGTTCTTCTGGCGTGGTGGAGAATTTGTCAGCATAGCTCCGATTGACCAACAGATAGGTGTTCTGACAATCCATCAGGTAAATAACAGAAGGAGAATAGTCTAAAATCGCCTGGAGTCGTTGTTCGCTATCGCGCAGCGCTTGTTCGGCCTGTTTGCGCTCTGTAATATCTTCATCCGTGCTAACATACCCGATAATGTCACCCGCTGCGGATTGTATCGCAGCTATTTTGGCTGAGATCCACCGGATGTCTCCCTGGGAATTTAACAGCCGAAATTCAGGCAGGCTATCAGTACGTCCCCCCAGATAGCTGTCCCAGGCTGTCGCCAGCATGGTGCGATCGTCAGGATGAATCCCCTGCAACCAACCATCCCCCAGACAATCTTCAAAGCTGAGTCCAGAAATTTCACACCAGCGCGGATTGACATATAGGCAAGTGCCATCGGCGTTCGTCTGACAAATTCCAATCGGGGCTGCCGCACCCAAAGAGCGAAAGCGGGCTTCACTCTCTTCCAAAACCGCCTGCATTTGTTGCCGAGCAGAGAGTTCATTCCGAGTTTGTTCGTAAAGTTCTGACTGTTGGCTAGCAATGCCCACCTGAATGGCTAACCGCTGGAGTAAGTTAACTTCAGTGGGTTCCCACTGGCGGGGGGCCGTACACTGATGGGCAATGAGCAATCCCCAGAGGTGATTGCCCTGTAGAATTGGCGCGGCTAAGCTGGCTTTCACCTGAAAGTGCTGTAGCAGCTCGACGTAGCAAGGCTCTAGCCCAGGCCGATTGATGTCATTCAAGATTGAAACATGACCCTGGCGATAGGACTCAATTAAGCGGTCTTCAAAGCAGGGGTCAAAAATTGTCGTCGATAGAATGGAAACCCACTGATCGCTGACAGATTCCATAATCACATCGCCTTGCCATGTGGGGCGGAACCGAAAGATAAAGACGCGATCGCAATTGAGCAACTCTCTAACCCGATCGACTGTGCGAGACAACACCTGGTTAAGCTCTAGGGACTGGCGAATCTCTTGGGCAATATCGGTCAGCAGGTGCTCTTGGCGAATTTGCCGCTGGAGGTCGAGTTCAGCTTGTTTGCGATCGCTAATGTCAGAGTTCACCACCGTAACAAGCCAGAAGTCATCGTTTATTTGATGGGAGGTATGGCTGGCACGAATCCAGCGGACGGAGCCATCCTTATGGCAAAACCGAAACTCAACCGTTACATCCCGTTCAGCAAATAAATCATCAATGACAGGCACCAGAACCGTTTCACGATCATCAGGCCATACCCGTGACCACCAGAGCTGTTGATCGGCCATCAATTCCTGAGCGGTATAGCCAAAAACTGCCTCGAACCCAGCCGAAAAGTAGTCATAAATCCACTCTTTGTTCCTAGAAAGACGGAAGCTGGCGATCGCCGCAATTGCGCTGTTGATAATCTGGCTAAGTTTTGCCTCAGAAGACTGCAAGGAAAGCTCTAGCTGCTTGCGATCTCGAATATCTCGCATCACTGATAAGTGTTGACCGGGAATGAAGTGGGCGATCGCATTGAACTCGGCATCTTTAACCTGTCCATCAGGAAGGTAGAGGCGAAATTCACCCGACATCCGCCCTTGCTCTAAAAACTGTCGCCAAACCTCAGCCGCATCCATGGCTGGATCAGCAAAATCAGCAACGCTATGCTGCAACACATCGGCGTGAGGCATGCCCAATAACTCGCAGGCCGCCGGATTGGCATCAATATAACGACCGTCATCATCGGCAATCAAAATCGCTTCTAAAGCATGATCGAACAGGGCTTGCCGCTGAAGGTGTTGATGTTGCCGTGCTGCATTGGCAGCGGAGAGCGCCTCTGTGCGCGCTTCGACCCGCCGCGATAATTCATCACGGGCAATTTGTAGCTGCTGCCTTTCTGCTGTCAGAGTTTGTTGAACCTGTTCGAGTACCTGATTTTTCTGTTGGAGTTCTGCCTGTGTTGCCTGTAGTTGCTCCAAAGTTTTTCGCAACTGTTCGTTGACAGCCTTCAGTTCAGCCATTCGCAGCATTGCCGTAGAGTCCCCCTCCTGAGCGGTAAACGCCGCTTCTCCATATACGGGATTCAGGCGATAGCCCTGCCGATGCACGGTTTTAATAAAATCCTCAGGGGCTCCAGCCGCTTTGAGTTTCTTGCGCAAATCTTTCAGGTGAGTACGAACCGTTTCTTCCCCTGGAGACTCTAAGGCACTCCACCCCTTATCCAAAATAGCAGCAGCATTCAAGATGCTAGGAGCATGACGAACTAGCACTTCGAGCAGACCGTATTCTTTGGGAGTCAGATACAGCAGGGCTTCTCCGTAATTCACCTGCAAATGACTAGGATCCAGTGTTAAATTTCCCCATTTCAGAATCGGCGGAGCTTTCAGACCACCACGGCGGAGCAACGACTGTATTCTCGCCAGCAGTTCTTCTACATCAAAGGGTTTAGTTACATAGTCATCGGCTCCGGCGTTAAGGGCATCAGCTTTAGCATTAGCCTCCGCGACTTGTCCGGTTAATAACAAAATGGGTGTTTGAATTCCCTTTGACCGTAGCTGCTGACACAAACTGACTCCATCTAATTTAGGTAAACCGATATCAAGCAGTATCAAGTCATAGGTATAGGCTTCGGACATTGCAAGACCCTCTAGACCATCTGAAGCGATATCGACTGAGTAGTGATGGTCTGTCAGCAAGGCTTGAAGTGCTTGCACAAGGATAGCTTCGTCCTCGACAACTAAGATTTTCATCTTTCTAATGGCAACCCAGTAAGGACAATGGGGCGTGTGGGCAGTGCCCACACGCCCCATTGTCCTTAGACATTAAAGACTGTCAAAAACCAACATCATCGTTACTCTCCCAAAACGTGGGTAAGGAACATCCTTACCATTATTATCGACCTTCACATCTTCCTCACGACTGTTTGTCCATGATTCTTTAAATTGCAAACATCGGGGCGTCTGATGTTGTTAGCCATAGAACGGTTTTCGCAAGTGTTTCGAAATCATAAGGCTTGGCAATATGGTGACAGTAGCCCGCTGCAAATGCGCGTGCTTTTGCTTCTAAACTTACCTGAGTAGTGAGGGCGATCGCCGGAATGTAGTGGTTTTGATCTGCCATATATCGTTTCAATTTTTCTATGAGAACGTAGCCATCTTCTTCAGGCAAGCACAGTTCGCTAATGAGCAAATCGGGCTGAAATATTGACACCGCATTGTATGCCTGTTGAGCGGTGTTAACAGCAAAGACATAGGCGTTGCAATCTGCTTTTAGCACTTCCGCCGCAATCTCAAGAGAGTCTTGGTGATTATCAACAATCAGCACTCGTAAATAATGAGACGGGCAATTCAAGCAGACTGTGTCAGTCATAGCAAACAACCTCCCCCGCAAGGTCATGGAACTCACCTACGTTCTAGCCAATCAAACATGCAATCAAGCTGATCAATACTTGCTAATCCGTACATCCATAAAGTAATCGGCAACAAGCTCCAATCATTGTGATGATGACGGAGTGCCAGAGATATCGATTCTTCAGGAAGAATAATGTCGTTCCTCAAGAATTGAAGAAATTGATATTCTTGATTTTTCATCTTAAACATGCTTTTGATTTTATATGGAACATGAGTTCATATCGTTCCCTGAAGACCTTTCGCCACGTGATCTCTAAAACAGCGTTCTTTAAGATTTGCCAATTCAACGGCAAAGTTCAATGCCCTTTGATAACCGATCTGGCTACAAATCAGCCGAGAATTATCACAATCTTTATCACCAATTCTCCTGTCAGCTTTATCATCCACAGTGTCGCCGAGGCGACATAAATCAACCGTTGATGATGACATATAGATTGAGTAAAAATGTTGATCGTTATTAATAATGCTCATATTGAATGATGCTCATATCCATAGACATTGGTTAAGAGAGTATCAGGCCCTATTATTGAAATAAGATGTAAAGGAGTTGTGAGGAGAGTCAACAGAATTCAGTATTGTTAACTAAAGTGACAATCTCACGGGTTAAGAATATCTGTTTCTGTTTAGCGTCCTCCAGGAAATGGAACAAACATTTGATATTCCTGAATCCTGGCGTTTCGCTAGGATTCTTAACCTAGGGCGTGTTTTAAAACTAGCTGAAAGGATTGTTTTTTCGTGCGCAAAGCGCACGAAAAAACAACTTTTAAAACAGACCCTAGAGTCTTTGCCTCCTCTTAAACGGAAACCAAAGACTCCAAATCTTTTTCCATTCATCACTATTTGTTTGTCGAAGCGTAAAATAGAGTTGAGTTTCGTCAATTCAACGCCAGCACAATGGTTGACACCTTCCCAACGGGCCTTACAATTCCGCCGCTAGAAAATGGCGATCGCCTTGGTCGTGATGAATTCGAACGCCGCTACCAAGCCATGCCCCACATTAAGAAAGCGGAACTGATTGAAGGAGTCGTTTACATGCCCGCAGCACTGCGCTTTAGAAGTCACGGTCAGCCCCACGGAAGTGTCATGACGTGGCTAGGCGTCTACGCTGGATTGACTCCCTGCATCGCCCTCGGGGATGCTCCTACTGTTCGGCTTGACCTCGACAATGAGCCTCAACCCGACGCAGTATTGCTGATTGAACCACAATCGGGGGGGCAGGCTCGCTTGAGCAAGGATGATTACATTGAGGGAGCACCTGAGATGGTCGTCGAAATTGCTGCGAGTAGTGTCGCGATTGACTTACACGATAAGAAAACCGCCTATCGTCGGAATGGCGTATGTGAATATATTGTGTGGCAAGTATTAGACCAAAAGCTGAACTGGTTTTATCTAGAACGAGGTGAGTTCTTGTCGCTGACTGCCGACAGCGATGGCATTCTCAAAAGCCGCATTTTTCCTGGACTATGGCTCAATCCATCTGCCCTTCTCGCAGGCAATATGCAGCACGTCCTCAACTGTTTGCAAATGGGACTCCAATCCCAAGCCCATGCTGATTTTATTCAACGCTTAACCAGAAGAATGTGAACGAACATGCCAAAATCTGCTGACGCGCTTTGCGAAGCATTTCACCAAAGTGAAATCGCCCAATTTTGGCAAGCTTATCAGGCAACTCTGCCTGTTGACACGTCACAGCCCCAGGGACAACTCTATTGGGTCAATCAGTTTGGCGACACTCCAGCTCTGATTCGAGAATTGACCCAGCCAGTGCTCTCGGGCACGAAGACAGCCACCTGTTCTGACATCTCAAGCAATTGTTGACAAACTAAAATTACAGTGATACCTTTCTTGTAATCTGAGTAAGTAAGCTTAATTTTCGTCTGGCCAAACATAGAAATGTTGTTTGCTTCTGGTGAGACGAAAAGCGGGGGAACCAAGTTCTTTTAGAACACGGGGCGTATCTTCAGCGTGATTTTCTGAAGAGGGATATCTCTCAATCCTAGTCCGGCAGCTAACCCCGTCAGCGTTGGGAGAAGACTGTGATGGAGCGATCGCGCAGAGCATTAGTCTCTTGGATACGGTCAATGCGCATTTAATCCAGCCAGAATTCTTGTTGGGACTCTCAGGTAGGTAGTCCATTTTGAATTAAGGCATTTTTGCTCATGTTTTCAGTGAGTCATTTTTATGGTGCAAGGGTTTTAGTTAAGAAACCTTTGCAAGTTTTGCTTCAACCCCCCATCCTGCTACCATTTGCAGGTTTTGCAGGAGTCGTTGCTGTTTGGTGGATCATTGCCTTATTTCGTAATGAAATGATGCCGACTCCACCCGAAGCGTTGATCAAAAATTTGGATTTTATTCTGCATCCATTCTATCGCCGTGGACCTGGTGATTTGGGACTCGGGTGGCTACTGTTGGCTAGTCTGCGTCGTGTCTGTATTGGATTTTTATTAGGAGCAGTGGTTGCTATTCCTGTCGGCGTTTGGATTGGTCTGTCTAAGAGCGCCCGGCTGGCACTGAACCCGATTATTCAGGTGTTTAAGCCCGTATCTCCTCTAGTCTGGCTGCCTATTGCATTAGCTATTTTTAATGCAGCGGAACCCTCAGCCATCTTCGTAATTTTCATCACATCATTGTGGTCAACCATCATCAACACAGCTGAAGGCGTCAGCAATGTTCCCAAAGATTATTTAGAAGTGGCGCAGGTACTGGAGATGCCGCGTTGGAAGCAACTTGTCAAAGTGGTTTTGCCAGCCAGTCTTCCCTACATTTTCACGGGATTACGCATTAGCTTAGGCATTGCCTGGCTTGTCATTGTAGCTGTTGAAATGCTTACCGGAGGCATCGGCATTGGCTTTTTTGTGTGGGATGAGTGGAATCGTTTGAACGTGAGTTCAGTGTTTTTAGCTGTTTTTGTGATTGGCTTAACAGGTCTGGCTCTAGATTACGCCTTGGCTAAATTGCAGACTGTCATGACCCATCGTTCTGTCCGCGCATAGGGACTGGAGACATATATGAATACATTATGGACGCGGCGCACCTTCCTCCAGGGGGCGGGTGCGACTACCGCAGCGATCGCTTTCTCAGCCTGTCGTCAGCACCAAGTACGGAATCCCATTGGGTTTTCTACCGCTGCGCTAGCGACTGAACCTGTTGTCGATCCCGCGAGTCTAGAAAAGCCAAACCTGACCGTTGGGTTTGTCCCCGTGAATGACTGCGCTCCCTTTGCGATCGCCTGGGAAAAAGGATTTTTTCGCAAGTATGGCCTAAACGTCACCCTCAGCCGCGAAGCTAGCTGGGGTAACTCTCGGGATGGGATTATCTTTGGTCGATTAGATGCTTCTCCTGTCGTATCTGGAGCAGTTACCAACGCCCGTACAGGAGCAGAGGGAGCCCGTCAGTTCCCCCTTTGTGCCGCGATGACAATTCACCGCCACGGCAATGCTCTGACGATGAATCGTCATTTGTGGGAGGGTGGTCTGAGGCCCTGGCACACCTACAATGGTGACCTAGAAACATTCGGTCGTGATCTGCGTAACTATTGGGAACAATCGCCATTGGACGATCGCGTCTGGGGAGTGGTGCTGAGTTCCTCCATCTATGAATACTTTGTACGTTACCTGCTAGCGGTAGTAGGCATTGACCCAATCAGTCAACTCCGATTGATTATTACGCCGCCGCCCCAAATGGTAAGTAATACTCGCATCGGCTCAATGCAGGCTTATATGGTGGCTGAACCGTGGAATACCCGAGCGATTTCAGGTAATGAAGGGATCGGTTTTACCTTCATTCAGGGGCGAGAAATTTGGCGAGGACATCCCGATCGCCTTTTAGCGGTACGCGAATCCTTCATTCAAGACTATCCCAAGACCTATCGCTCGTTGGTGAAAGCGATGATTGAAGCTTGTCAGTATTGCAGCAATCCTGCGAATCATGCTGAGGTATCTCGCCTCATCTCCCAACGTACGTTCACAGGAGCCGCGCCTAAATACACGCAACCTGGAATTCTTGGTCATTACAACTATGGCGGTTTTGACTTCAAACCTCGCCATATCAACAGTCCAGAGACCACTCTTTTCTTTGATTTGCCGACGTCGGTTTCTAACGTAGCCCATGACCATTCCACGTTTCTTTGGCAGTCTGAAAGCCTCTGGCTCATGACCCAGGCGGCTCGTTGGGGACAACTTGCTGAATTTCCCACAAATGCTGAGGCGATCGCCCGCCAGGCTTGGCGCACCGATCTCTATCGCGACATTGCTGCCGAGATGGGTATTCAATGTCCATCGGAAGACCACAAGCTAGAACCTGGAACAGCCTTCATCGATGGCAAATCTTTTGACCCCAGTGATCCGATTGGCTATCTCCAAAGTTTTGAGATTCGGGCTAAAGCTGCCCAGGCGTTTTACCTTACCTAATTTCTCAACCTTAATAGCTCCACCTTACTCGCTCTATTTGGAGGCTCTATGACATTCAGCATGCGATCAACGACCCCTGACTCTAGTAACTTTGAAAGTAAATCCCCATTTCTGACTATTGAACACATTATCAAGACCTATCGCAAACCCAACGGTGATCAGTTTGTCGTGCTGAACGGCATTGACCTAGAGATTGGCAAGCAAGAATATGTCTCAGTCATCGGGCATTCTGGATGTGGCAAATCAACCCTCATGCGGATTGTTGCAGGGCTGGAAAAGCCGACCTCAGGGATAGTTACGTTAGAAGGCAAAGCTATCCGTAAGCCCGGTGCAGAACGTATGATGGTGTTTCAAGGGTATGCCCTATTGCCCTGGTTAACGGTCAGAGAGAACATTCGGATGGCCGTTGATGAAGTGTTTCAGACAATGAGTCGAGCTGATAAAATCACTATCGTGAATGAGCATATCGACATGGTAAAGCTCTCGGCTGCTGCAGACAAATACCCCCACGAACTTTCGGGCGGCATGAAGCAGCGGGTCGGCGTTGCCCGAGCACTGGCGACCCGGCCTAAAATGTTGCTGCTGGACGAACCCTTTGGAGCGCTGGATGCCCTAACTCGCCCTAAATTGCAACAGGATGTTCTCGAAATCTGGGGGCAGCACCCTCAGGCTGTAATGATGATTACCCACGACGTAGACGAGGCGATTTTCATGTCTGACCGCGTGGTCATGATGACGAATGGCCCAGGGGCTACCATTGGGCAAGTTCTTGATATCCCCCTCCCACGCCCTCGCGATCGCCATGAATTGCGAGAGTCGAAAGACTACTTTGATCTGCGCAATGAAGCGCTTGACTTCCTAGAACGCTATCAGTAGGCATTGAACATTCAGAATGCTGCTGTAGTGGTCGTTCTGTGGTTGTTCCGTGGACTATGGCTCAATCCATCCGCTCTTCTCGCAGGCAACATGCAGCACGTCCTCAACTGTTTGCACATAGGACGGTCAATCAGTTTGGCGACACTCCAGATCTGATTCGAGAATTGACCCAACTGGTGCTCTCGGGCACGAAGACAGCCACCTGTTCCGCCCTCTGGGAGTTGGAGACCGAAAGCGAGGAACTGCCGACAGTCGGCAGCAAGACGATTACTCTCGACGAAAACGATCAGCCTGTCTGCATCTTTGAGACCACCGAAGTCATTATCCAACCGTTTGACCAGGTGGATGCTCAATTTGCCTATGACGAAGGCGAGGGCGATCGCACTCTAGAAATCTGGCGACAAGAGCATTGGACCTATTTCTCTCGGGTGCTACCCACCATTGGCAAAGAACCCTCGCCCACAATGATGCTGGTATGCGAGCGATTTCGGGTCATTTATCCCTCAAATCCTTACGAACAGGATCCTCACTCTTCGTAGATATCACGACGATGACCCTTCATAAAGTGTCAGGCAACAGTGCCAGTTAAC